>CAZMIS010000010.1:0-24623 GCA_964566325.1 uncultured Anaerolineales bacterium | reverse complement strand
CAAGGACATCTGGAAGATGAGCCAGGTGGGCACGACCGACGCCTGCGCTGTCACCTGCCTCTTCGACAGCCTCGACGGCTCCTACCTCGTCGAGGTCCGCAAGGGTCGCGGCATGGGTCACAGCGCCGTTCAACAGCTCTCTGAGGTCAACATGGGCGACCCTGAGGTCCTGCGAGACTTCGTCGTTCGTTCCATGCGCAACTACCCTGCGGATCATTACGCGCTCGTGCTCTGGAATCACGGGCTGGGCTGGCTCGACATTGACATCTACAGCCAGGTGCGGGCTGCATCGGGCATGGGACCATCGTATCCGCCCCTTTTCCGCTCGACCCTGCGCCGGATGGCCGGCGGCGAGACGACGCGCCCCATCGCGTTCGACGACTCCAGCAAGGACTTTCTCGATACGGCCGACCTGCGTTGGGCGCTTGGCTCTGCGGCCGAGGAGACGGGCAACCGTCTCGACCTGATCGGCATGGACGCCTGCCTGATGGCCATGGTCGAGGGCGCACGCGAGCTGAGTCCCTTCGCCGATTGGTTCGTGAGTTCGCAGGAGGTGGAGCCGATGGAGGGGTGGCCCTACAGGGAGATCCTCAAGGCGATCAACGCGCACCCGGCCGCGAACGGCGGAGAAGTGGCCGAGGCCATCGTGGACGAGTATGCGCGGTCTTACGGCGGCGCGACCCGTGCGATCGATCCGATCACGCAGTCGGCCGTCGATCTCGGCCTGACCGAAATGACAGAGGCGTTGGCGAAACAACTGGTCGATGCGCTGATGCTGGATCCTGCACCCAGTCTGCGCACCATGGCCCAGCGCGCTGCGGACAGCGCCTTGGTCTTTCAGGATCGCAGCTACCGTGACCTGGGATCATTTGCCGGTGCTCTGGCGAATGAGGCGAACTGGAACATTCACCGGCAGGCCCCCCTGATCCGATCTGCAGCCGAGGCCTTACGGGATCACCTCGTCCGACCGGGCCCTGGCCGCCCCGTGCGGAAGGTGGCGCTCGGGCCGGCTTACGATCGGGCGACGGGGCTGTCGGTCTTCCTGCCACGGTCTCTCAGCCCCCTGCGCCGGGAGGAGGCCATGGCCGCGTACCGTGAGCTCCGCTTCGCCCAACGCACCGGGTGGGACCGGATGGTCGAGTGGCTGCTGTGAGGGCGTTCGGATGAAGCACGATCATCGCAGGTTCGCGGACCTCCCGCGTGCCTGGCTGCTGCGCGGTGATGAGCGATGACGACGCCCATGCGCAGCCAGTACCTGGCACTGAAGAAGCAGTATCCTGACATCATCCTCCTCTTTCGGCTGGGCGATTTCTACGAGACGTTCGACGACGATGCCCGTATTGTCTCCAGCGTTTGTGACGTGGTGCTCACCTCGCGGCCGGTCGGCGCTAACGAGCGCGTGCCGCTCGCCGGCGTGCCCTATCATGCCATCGACAACTACATCGCGAAGCTGATCGCCGCCGGCTATCGTGTAGCCATTGCTGAGCAGATCGGCACCGAGCCGCCGAAGGGCGAAAAGATCGTGCCGCGCGTGGTGCGGCGGGTCGTGACCTCGGGCACGCTCCTTGAACCGGAGCTGCTTCCGTCCAAGCGCAACAACTACGTCGTCTCGCTGGTGCTGGGGCCCAAGGCAGCAGGCCTGGCGTATGCCGATATCAGTACGGGTGAGTACGCGACGACGGAGCTGGCTGACGGCTCCGGAGACGTGCTGCGGCTCGTGGCGGAAGAATTGGGCCGCCTTGCGCCGGCAGAGGTGTTGTTTCCCGTCAAGGATCCGCGTTGGTTTGGCCGTGAGCGCGCTACCGGTGCAGCGGGCGAGGGCGCCGATGGGTTGCCGGCCCTCCTCAAGCCTTACCGTGTGACTCCCTATATTTCCTGGCGCTTCGATGTCGGGACCGCTCGTCAGGCACTGGTGGACCACTTCCGCGTCTCCTCGCTGGCCGCATTTGGCTGCGAGGAACAGCTCCTCGCCATATCGGCCGCAGGCGCTCTGCTGCAGTATTTGCAGGAGACACAGCAGGGCAGCCTGCCCCAGCTCACCTCGCTTCGCACCTACAGCATCGGCGATTTCATGACGCTGGACGAGGCAACGCGGCGCAATCTGGAGCTGACCGACAGCATCCGCGGGGGTTCGACGCAGGGCTCGCTGCTGGGCGTGCTCGACCTGTCTCACACGCCCATGGGAGGGCGCCTCCTGCGGCGTTGGCTGGGCCAGCCGCTGCTGAGCATCGACGGGCTGCAAGAGCGCCTCGATGCTGTGGAGGCCTGGAAGGACGAGGCGACGTTGCGTCTCGAACTGCGACGCGCGCTGCAGAACATCGGCGACCTCGAGCGATGGACCAACCGCTGTGTCCAGGGGATCGCTCAGCCGCGGGACCTGGTGGGAATCCGATCTGCCCTGGGCCACGTCGCAGACGTCCTGGGACTGGTGGAGCAACTGCCCCGCGCAGGACACCTCCGGCTCAGCCCCATGAGCTCCCAACACCCCGATCCCTGTGCCGATATCGCTGCGCTGCTGCGCGATGCACTGGCCGCCGACCCGCCCGCGACCCTGGCGAATGCCGGCGTGATCAGGCCCGGGTTCTCCGCCGAATTGGACGGCATCCACCTGGCCGTCCGTGATGCCAGGTCCTGGATTGCGAACCTCGAAGCTGCCGAGCGACAGCGCACCGGCATCAAGTCGCTGAAGGTCGGCTATAACAAGGTGTTCGGCTATTACATCGAGGTGACACAGGCAAACGCCGCACTGGTGCCCGATGACTACATCCGCAAGCAGACCCTGGTCAACGCGGAGCGCTACATCACGCCTGAGCTGAAGGAGTACGAGACCCTCGTCCTGAACGCGGCCGAGCAGGTGCTGGAGTTGGAGGGGAAGCTCTTCAGGGAGCTCCTGGCGCAGGTCGCGGCCGGGGCGCCACGCTTGCTGGCCCTGGCCGGGTCGATCGCCCGCCTCGATGTCCTGTCTGCGCTCGCCGAAGTGGCCGAGGTGAACCGGTATGTCCGCCCTGAGCTGGCCACGGATGCGGTTGTCGACATCAAGGCGGGGCGCCACCCAGTCGTGGAGAGGATGCTGCGCGGCGATGTCGGGTTCACGCCCAACGATGCGATCCTCTCGCCCGAGCAGGCAATCGTGGTTCTGACGGGCCCGAACATGAGCGGCAAGTCCACCTGGATCCGCCAGGTCGCCATGATCGTGCTCATGGCGCAGATCGGCTCATTCGTGCCTGCAGAGAGCGCCCATATCGGCCTGGTCGATCGCATCTTCACCCGGATCGGGGCATCGGACGACATCGCGCGCGGGCAATCCACCTTCATGGTGGAGATGGTGGAGACAGCGAACATCCTCCATCATGCGACGAGCCGCTCGCTGCTGGTCCTGGATGAGATCGGCCGCGGCACCAGCACCTATGATGGGCTCGCCATCGCCTGGGCCGTTCTGGAGTACATCCACAATCACCCGGGGCTCAGGGCGAAGACGTTATTTGCCACGCATTACCACGAGCTGACCGACCTTGCCGGGCGGCTGCCGCACGTGGTGAACTACAATGTCGCGGTCGCAGAGCGGGGCGACGACGTGGTCTTCCTCCACAAGATCGCTCCCGGCAGCGCGGACCGCTCCTACGGCGTGCACGTGGCCCATCTGGCCGGCCTGCCGAAGCCCGTGATCGGCCGCGCCCAGGAGATCCTGGCCGATCTGGAGGCATCGGGTGCGGCGGGCCCGCGTCGCTCGGCGTTGGGCCAGCCGATGCTGTTTCAGCTGCCGCTCTTCTCCCAGGAAGATCCGATCATTGCTGAGCTGAAGGCACTGGATGTCAACAGCTTGAACCCCCTGGCCGCCCTCAACAAGCTGTTCGAGCTTCAGCAGCGGGCCAGGCAGGGGGACTGGGAAGGTACATAGTGCAGACGATTCCTCAAGCCATCGCGGGTGAGTTGGCGCTCCCGCTGCAATCGGTCATCGCGACCATCTCGTTGCTCGATGCAGACAACACCATCCCCTTCATCGCACGCTATCGTAAGGAGGCCACCGGCAACCTCGATGAGGTGCAACTGCGCAGCGTGGAGTCCAGGCTGGCGTATTTGCGCAAGCTCGCGGAGAGGCGCACGGCGATCGCAGCGGAGATCGACGGCCAGGGGGCGCTCACGGAGGAACTGCGACGGCAGCTCGACTCTGCTGCGACGCTGCAGGCACTCGAGGACCTGTACCGCCCGTACAAGCCGAAGCGCCAGACCCGCGCCGCGGTGGCGCGCGAGCGAGGCCTTGAGCCTCTCGCAGCAGCCCTTCTGGTACAGGACCGCGGCGCTGTGCCGGAACAGCTGGCCCTGGCCTACCTTGGGGAGTCCGTGCCGGATGCGGCGTCTGCGCTGGCCGGTGCACGTGACATTATCGCGGAGAAGGTCAGCGATGATGCTGCGACCAGGCTGCTGGTGCGTCAGCGGTTCGCGGCGGACGGCTTCGTGATCGCACGCCGCGCCTCTGATTCGGCCGATGAGTCGGGCCGCTACCGGGTTTACCACGACTTCCGCTGCGCGCTGCGCGCCGTGCAGCCGCACCAGTGGCTTGCGCTCAATCGCGGCGCGGCAGACGGCAGCCTGAAGGTTCAGATCGAGACGCCGGACGCTGACATCGCGGCACAGGTCGCCGGCCGTTGGATCACCGCGCCGGCAAGCAGAGCTGCGGAGCAGGTCCGCGAGGCAGTCGCGGACGGGTTCCCCCGGCTCCTTCGCCCCTCCATCGAGCGCGAGGTCAGTGCTCAGCTGAACGAGTTCGCAGGCGATCACGCCATCGGCGTCTTTGCCGCCAACGTCCGCAACCTCCTGCTGCAGCCGCCTCTGCGCGACCGCGCGGTCATGGGCATCGATCCGGGGTTCCGCACCGGCTGCAAGGTCGCGACGGTCGACCCGGGCGGGAAGTTGATCCATACGGCGACCATCTACCCTCATGCGCCTCAGCACGAGACCGAGAAGGCGCTCCGCACGCTGAAGGGCCTGGTGGAGTCGGATGGCGTCACCGTCATCGCCATCGGGAACGGGACCGCCAGCCGGGAGACAGAGGCGTTGGTCGCCGAGCTGATCCGCGCCCTGCCCCGGCTCGCCTATGTCATGGTGAGCGAGGCAGGAGCTTCGGTCTATTCAGCCTCGGATGTGGCCCGGGCTGAGTTTCCGGAGCTCGATGTGTCACTGCGCGGCGCAGTCTCGATCGCGCGCCGCCTGCAGGATCCGCTCGCCGAGCTCGTCAAGATCGATCCGAAGAGCATCGGCGTCGGCCTCTACCAGCACGATGTCGATCAGCATCAGCTTGCCGCAGCCCTGGACGCAGTCGTCGAATCGGTCGTCAACCATGTGGGCGTGGACGTCAACACGGCTTCGCCGCAGCTGCTCCGATACGTCTCCGGTGTCAGCCAGCGACTGGCCGCTGCGATCGTGGCGCACCGCAATGAAAACGGCCCCTTCACATCTCGTGTGGACCTCAAGAAGGTCAAGGGGCTCGGCCCGAAGGCGTTCGAGCAGGCCGCAGGCTTTCTACGGGTGCCAGGGGGCCGCCAGCTGCTGGACAACACCACCATCCACCCGGAATCGTACGGCGCCGCGCGGGCATTGCTGGATCTGGCCGGTCTCAACCTGCGGATGAGGGACCTGCCCAATGCACTCCAGCGCTGGCTCGAACATGAAGGGTTCCCGCTGGACAGCGATCGCCCCGGCGAGAAGTGGGGCGATCTGGCCGGCCTGCTGTCCATCGGCGAGCCCACGCTGCGCGATATGGTCGCAGCGCTCCTGCGGCCGGCGCGCGATCCCCGCGATGATCTGCCGCCGGTCATCCTGCGCCAGGATGTCCTGAGCCTCGATGACCTCGCGGAAGGGATGGTGCTCAGGGGGTCCGTCCGGAACGTGGTCGACTTTGGCGCCTTCGTGGACATCGGCGTGAAGCAGGACGGCCTCGTGCATATCAGCAGGATGGGGAAGAAGTACGTGAGGAACCCCCACGAGGTGTTGAGTGTCGGGGACATCGTGCAGGTCGAGGTCATCTCGATCGATCGGCAGCGCGGCCGTATCGGCCTCGCCATCGTATCAGAGTGAGCAGCTTGGAGCAGGAGATCATGTCTACATCGATCGTGCAGCGCCTCGCATCGCTGGTGGAAAGTCGGGGCGAGGTGGCGGACGTGCGTGTCGGTACGCACTGGACGTTGGTCGTCGTGCAACAGGTCGGGCGCCGGCGTGGAGGACTCGCCTCGACCCAGTTCGCGCATTGCGCCAGTCATGGGGAGCCGGCGGTGCGCGAGGCCGGACGCCTGATCGGCCAGCCTGCGGCAAGGCTCCTGTCCTGGATGGAGTCGACGAGCCCGACCGAACGCAGCCTGGGGTTTGCCACGCTCAACGCGCTCCTGCCCGTCGATGAGGCACGCTGCCAGCCCCTCAATGCGGAGACCCTGATCCTGGAACGCGGCCGCGGCAAGCATGTCGCGATCGTCGGTCACTTTCCGTTTGTCCCGAGCGTGCGGGAGGCAGCGGCCGTCACCTCCGTCCTGGAGTTGGCTCCCGGTCCCGACGACCTCCCCGCAGACGCGGCGCCGCAGATCATACCGAACGCAGATGTGGTGGCCATCACCGGAATGTCGCTCGTCAATGGCACCTTCGAGGCACTGGCCGCGCTCTGCCGGCCCGACGCTTTCGTGGTCTTGCTCGGCGCCACCACGCCGCTGACGGAGAGTTTCTTCGAGTACGGCGTTGACGCCGTCTCAGGCACGGTGGTGGATGATATCGGCCTCGTCTCATCGGCGGTCAGCCAGGGCGCCAACTTCCGTCAGATCGCCGGCAAGCGCCTGCTGACGATGCTGCGCCCCTGAGCGCCGCGCCGGTGATCCTGGATCTTGTCATTCTGAGCCGCGCAGCGGCGAAGAATGTTGCCGCCATGGGAGCGGGACCCTTCGATTAACGTCGCGGGCGCCTGGAGATGATGCCGAGTACTGCCCCGAAAGCTGCCAGGAGAAAGCCGGTGCTCGACAGCCAGAACCCCCATCCCGGGCGGACGGGCGTTGCGTAGACCTCTGCGATGGACGATGGCAGGTGGGTGAAGGCGGCAGCCGGCCAGACTGAGGCGACAAGCGCAAGCAGTGCGACCAGCAGCAGGACCACGGAGTCGGGCAGAACACGCGTGAACGGGATCAATAGCAATGCGCCGGTGCAGGCAACGATGGCGATGACCTGCAGCCTGAACTCCGGCAACATGAGCACGGCCGGACTCCAGGCTGGCGGCAACATGGCCAGCGCCAGCGAGATAGCTGCCGCCGCGGCGATCCAACGTACAGCGAGCGGCAGGCCGCGCCGGCTGGCCAACAGGCCGGCGATCACGCTGGCCGCGGCGAGCGGGGCGTAAAACGACTCCCGGAGCAGCGGAAGCTGGCCCGCGCGATAGGCCTGCAGGAACTTGACATACTCCGCGAGATCGACGCCCAGGATATTCAAGCCCGCCGCACGGTGGCCTATCCAGGGGCCGAAGTAGCCGATCAGCGCGGCCGTCAGGGCAACGATCACCGGGAGCCATTTGCGGCCGGGATGTATGGAAAGCGGACGTGGGTCGATCAGCGGGCGCATGTCATCTCCAGGCCAATTCGTAGGCGTGCAGGAGTTGCCGCGCAGCGCCTTCCCAGGTGAACCGGGCGGCCTGAGCGCGTCCCAGGTCGGCAAGGCGAACCCTGAGCGATGCATTCCCCAGTGCAGTCGCCATGGCCTCGGTGATGGCGTCGGTGTCCTCGGCATCGACCAGCAGCGCCGCGCTGCCGAGAACCTCGGGAAGGCTCGAGTTGTTGCCGGCAACGACGGCCGTGCCGCACGCCATGGCCTCCAGGGGCGGAAGGCCGAAACCCTCGTAGAGCGAAGGGAAGACGAAGAGATCCGCCAGCGTGTACAGCGCCGGCAGGTCCTCGTCTGCGATGAATCCCGGGAATCTGACGTCCTCGCCCAACCCCTCGTCGTGCACCTGGCGGTAGATGTCGTCGCACAGCCACCCCTTGGCGCCACAGAGGATCAGTTGGTGGGGGAGGGCGGTCTGGCGCCGCATCGCGGCATAGGCCGTGATCAGCCGGCTCAGGTTCTTCCGCGGTTCGATGGTGCCGACGAAGAGGACGAACAGCTCGGGCAACTGGTATCGGGCCCGCACGCGTTCGAGCTGTTCCAGGTCACGCACGGGCCTGAAACGGGCCTCCACGCCGGCATGCACCACCGAGATCTTGCCGGCGTCGACCCCAAGGAGCTCGACGAGGTCGTCCAGCGTGTGCTGCGAGTCGGCCAACACCCGATGGGCCGCGGCGACGGCACGCGGCACCGCGGCCTGGAGATGGGCCCGCAGTCCCCCATCCGCGCATTGCGGCAGCCGGATGAACGAGAGGTCATGGATCGTGACGACCCCGCGCGCCGCCATGCGGGGCGGCAACGTGAAGTCCGGAGAGTGGAAGATGTCGGACGGCCCTGCCAGGCGTTCTACGCCGAGGGGCACAGACAGCTTGTGCCACCCGATGTTGAGCAGGCGTTCAGGCACGCGGCTGCCGCGCACCGCGAAGTTCGGCGGAAGCCCGCTGAGCTCAGGCGTCGCGCCCGCGCAGAAGAGCGTGTACTGGTTCTCATGATCGGCTTCGGCAAGCGCTGAGACCAGGTTGCGCGTGTACCGTCCGATGCCCGCGGTCTGCCGGACCGCAGGTGTGTAGTCAATTGTGATGTGCATCTGCCTAATCTATGCCCCGATACGTCCATTTTCTGTTGACGAAGTAGTTCCAGAACAGAACGATTCCGATGGCAATGATCTTGGCGCCGAGATACGCGGGCGGATCAGGCAGGATGCGCGAGAACAGCGGATGCAGGCCCAGCACGACGAGTTCATTGATCCCGAGCCCCATCACATTGATGGCCACAAACTGCAGCAGCTGGCCGCCGAGCGGCCGCTCTCTGCTCTCCGGGAAGGTCCAGAGACGATTCCAGGTGAAGTTGCTGATGACGGCGGTCGTGAATCCCAGCCCGACGGCAAGCGGGAGCGGCACCTTCAGAAGCTCGCGCGATGCCGTCAGCACCGACAGATCGACCACCATGCCGATGGCACCCACGATGGCGAACTTGAGAAAGCGCTTGAACTCGCGCGGTCGATCGGCAAGGCCGAGCCGGTTGATGATGGGCAGGCGCAACAGGGCGCCGATGAATGGCGGCAGCTCGGACGACATTGTGTACTGGGCGGAAGTCCCTCGACCCATGCTGTATCCTTCGGAATAAGGTATCGATTGTGTGGACCGATCGTGCGTCAGAGCTGCCAGCCCGGCCAACAAGAGCGCCAACTGCAGCTGCAGATGCTGCACGAACAGGTTATCGAAAAAGCTGTGCACCGTCAAGTACGTCCAGGCGCCCAGCACGCCCACGGCCATCGCCCGCGGAAAGGCCGACGTGGCCCCTCGAAGGCTACGGAACGCTACGACGGCAATGGCCACCCAGAAGACCAGAAACGCAGTAGTCCCTAACGCCCCGGTTTCGGCCATGAAGTTGATGAAGACATTGTGCGCGTGGCCGAGCGGGTCATACCAGTAAGGCTGGTGGTAGGCCGCGTAGGCCACGCCGTAATTGCCGATGCCCACTCCCAGCCATGGCGCATCGTCGAACATCGCGAGGCCGGCCCGCCAGTGCGCGAGTCTCTCCAGCACGGAGAAGTTTTCGTCGGTGATCTCGGTTCGCGCCGGGTCCGGCGCGTCGAAGTACTGGCCGAGATTCCCCAACCGACCGGCAAGCGATCCGGTGATCTGCTCCGGTCCTGCCAGCACCGTCGCCCCGACGAGCAGCACCGCAGCGGCGCCCGCCACGAGCATCGTGCGCCGCCCGTGTGCGATGATCACGACGGCAACGGCCGCGGCGGCGCCCAACCAGGCGCCGCGCGACCAGCTCATGAGGATTCCTGAGCCGAGCGCGGCGGTCGCAACCAGGGCTCCGATGCCGGCGGCGTTCGACAGTGCTCCATCGCGGGCGCCCCGGGCCTTGCCCAGCCACGCAAAGGTCAGGCTGGCCGCGACGGGCAGAAGGTAACCCAGATACCCCGCGTACGGGTTGGGCTGCTCCAGCGTCCCGTGCGCCCGCATGAATCCGCCGGGAAGGACGAACCCCTCCGGACCAACCTGGGCCAGAAACTGATAGGCTCCCAACGCCGCCTGGCTGATCCCGGCAAGGAGCAGCGCCCCTACGAGCCACCGGACGCTGCGGTGGCCCAGGATTTGAGAACCGGCAATGTAAACGGCCGCAAACTCGACCCACTTCAGCCACTCCGGCAGGCCCTCCCGCCAAGAAACGGCCTGGGTCAGGCTGAGACCCGCGATCCACACGAAGCCGAGGAGAGTCCAGGCAAGGGGCGAGATCCGGATGACCAGTCGTCGCTCTGCCGCGCCGCGCAGCACCCACGAGACGAGCGTCAGGGCGATGCATATCTCGACGAGCCCTACAAATGGAATCGGCGCCGGCACTGCCTTCGCCCAGGGAATGGCGACCGCAATCAGCAGGAGGCCGGCGGCGGGTTCCACCAGGACCGCGGCCATCGACGCACACGCCAGCATGAGCAGGGCGGCGAGGCGCAGAGGCGCCGTTGCCAGTAGAACCGCCAGTATCAGGAAGGCGAGAGCTTGCAGGATCGTACTTCGCAGGGGCCGCGCCGCGCCGGGCCTTGGCTGGCCGATGATCAACTCGGCGCTCATGTGAGTCGGTTCCTCGGAAATCGGTCTTGGTATGCCGGGTCCAATGCGTGCCATGATAGTGCAAGAAGGCTTTGCTGTCAATTGACGTGCCGATCGGCTGTGATATACTGGTACGCTACACCCTCGCTCGGGCAGTGCACACGCCGGCATGCCGCCGCCGTCGGCTCCGAGACGGGCAAAACACTGTTGGGAGAAGGCCGATATGGCAAAACCTTCAAAAACCAAATCGACCTACCGGGCGCCACAGAAGGGGCGCCCCGCGGCAAAGAAGCAGACGTTGTCCCCCGCTATCTTGCTGGGCCTGATCGCGGCCGCGGTGCTGGTCGTGGTGGGCATCGTGATTCTGGCCAATCAGGCCGCCAATGCGCCCCTGGCAGCCACCGCTCGGGTGGGGGAGGGGACCGATTGGGGCCCCTCCGACGCACCGGTGCAGATCGTCGACTATTCCGATTTCGGCTGCTCGCACTGCCGCAATTTCGGGCTGAATCAGGGCAAGTCACTGCGCGCCGAGTACGAAGCGGGTGGGCAGGTCCGCTTTGAGTTCAAGCACATGATCATCGGTGGCCAGGCCACGCGCGACGCGGCCAATGCGTCGGAATGCGCCGCAGACCAGGGACGCTTCTGGGACTATCACGATGCGCTCTTCGGAAGGAGCGGCACGACCGCAAATCCGTTCACGAAGCCACAGTTGAAGCGCTACGCAGCGGAGCTGGGCCTGGACTCAGCCGCTTTCGACGCATGCGTCGACCGGGATCTCCATTACGCGACCGTCGCGGCGGATGAGTCGCAGGCGCGCACGCAGGGCGTGAACGCTACGCCGACCTTCTTCATCAACGGCAAGAAGATCGAAGGCGCGCTGCCGTACGAGCAATTCAAGGCCGAGGTCGAGGCCGCACTGGCCGCCGCAACAAAGTAGTAAGCATTCGTGTAGTCACTCCTCTCGAAGCAAACCCCTTACGGGTTGGCTTGTTAAGGGCGGTGATAGGCTATACGAAGATTATGGCGATCGGAAAATCGCGTGGCCCCATACGCAGAGTTCCGGAGAGAATCATTCTCTCCGGAACTCTCTTAGTTGGCTCAGGCGAGGAACCGGGAAATGAGTGGGGCCAGACGCACCGCGACATCCGGTGGGATCGCACTTCGGTGCGTGATGATGGCGTCCTGCAGGGCATCCGCATAAGGGGAGGGGGGCGCATCCCTCAGCAGCTTGACTGCGTTGACCACCGATGCCTTCGCGACTTCGGCATTCGCCAGGAGTTGGCGGACGACCATGTCGACAGTGACGGGCGATTCGGTTTCATGCCACACGTCATAATCAGTGACATGGGCCATCGTCGCGTAGCTCATGCCGGCCTCGCGCGCCAGGAACGCCTCCGGTATGGCCGTCATGCCGACGATGGCAAACCCGAGATTCTGAAACACGCGGCTTTCCGCCTTGGTGCTGAACCGGGGCCCGTCGATCGTGACGAACGTGCCGCCCAGGTGCGCCGGCAGGCCCGCTGCCTCGACGGCATCCGCACAGATGCGGCTGAGCGCGGGGCAGAAGGGGTCTGCCACCGACACATGCACCACCAATCCACCCGTGCCCGAGGCCGGATCATCGAAGAAACTCGACGGGCGGCCGCGGGTCCGGTCAAACAACTGATCCGGGATCACGATATCACCGGGCCGGTGCTGCGGCTGAAGGCTCCCGCAGGCACTGATGGAAATCAGATACTCGACGCCCAACTGCTTGAAACCGAAGATGTTCGCCCGGCTGTTGAGCCGTGCGGGACTGATGCGGTGGCCCCGGCCGTGGCGCGGCAGGAAGGCGACACCCTCTCCCTCGATGTTGCCCACGATATACGCGTCCGACGGTGCGCCGAACGGTGTGTCGAGCCGCACCTCACGGACGTCGCGCAACTGGTTCATGTCGTAGACGCCGCTGCCACCGATGACCCCCACGCGAACTTTGTCCATATCACGCTCCTTGGTATCTCGGATCTGCCATTCAGGGTGACCCCGTATTGTCAGTCGCCGCGCGCCGTCACCAGGGCACGCCGGGGGCCGTATCGATGCCGGCCTTGATGCCCAGACGCTTGATCATGTGCACCTCGTCCCAGCCCTGCGGCAGCACGCCATCGTGGATGGCCCACGACCGGCCCCGGATGGTGTCGGCCTGTTCCGGCATACGGAAGGGCGTAGAGCCATCCAGCCGCTCCCGCAGGACGCCGCCGGGCGCGAAGCCCCGGCCGACTTCCTCCATGAGCGCCTTTCCCTTGACATAACTGAATCCGTTGTGCTCGAACAGGATCGCCATGTGATAGAAGAGCGGGCGGGCGACGTAGTCGCGTTGGTTCAGGCACAACATCAAAGTGTCGATGCGATCCACCAGCCAGCCGAAGCCGCCGATGCCCCGGCGAACCTGTCCCGGCGCCAGGCCCGCCTGCATGGCGGCCATCTCAGCTACCAGGTTGCGGCCTGCCGTGCCTCGCAGGGAAGAGCCGCCGCCGGGCAGGATGTCGACGTCGTATCGATAGCCGGTGGGATCCTGAAGACCGACCCACACGACTTCGACCTGGTTGAACTGCGTGTCCACCAGCTCCAGCTCGGCCATGGGCTCCGATGCACCGCCCGTATGGTACAGCTCGAAGCGAAAGCTGCCCTGTTCTCCGCCGGGCCGTGCGAACGCGACCGGATGTCCTTGCGGATCGGTCAGGGCGACCGGGTCGATCCGGTGCTTCATCAACAGATCGATCGGGAGCAGCACCTGGAAAAGCAAGCGCTGCCAGCGAACGTCCCAGCCTGCCACCTCTCGCAGAAACGTGCGCTCCTGCGAGCCTCGCGATAGGGAGACGCGTTGCTCCCGGGCGAAAGCCCGGTCGACGTCCGGGACGGACTTCAGCCGGCCTGGCAGCATCGTCAGAACCCAAATCCCGGATCGAGGCCCGCATCGTCCAGGACCTCGCCCAGGATGCTGGCGATCTCCTCGTGCCGGCTGCCGGTGCTGGCGAGGATCCCGAAACGATTCACGACATCAGGGCGATTGTACCGGATGGGTCGGTTCCAGCAGTCAGTCATCACGCCGCCGGCCTCGCGAATGATCGCATCCGGTCCGCACGTGTCCCACTCCTTGGTTCCCGGGTTGGGATGGACATAGAACTCCGCCTGCCCGCGCGCGATGAGTCCGATCTTGAGCCCTACGCTGCCGATGCTGCGCTCCCGACGCAGGTTCATGCGCCGCATGATCGTATCGACCATGGGAGGACGGTGCGATCGACTCACCACCAGCCGGAAACGTTGCAGATCGGCTACATCCGAAACGTGGAGGGCGGTTCGCTCGCCGAACTCCTCCACAAAGGCGCCGGCGCCGAGCGCGGCGCCATACATCACGTCGTCGATTGGCTGATAGACCACGCCCACCACCGGACTCCCGGCTGCGGCCAGGCCGATCATGATCACGAACTCGCCGTTGTGCGCGATGAATTCGGCCGTCCCGTCGAGCGGGTCCACCATCCAGACTCGCTCGCGCGTCAACCGGCTCAGGTCATCCTTGGATTCTTCTGCCAACACGCCGTCCAGGGGAAACGCATGGCCAAGTTGCCTGACGAGGTACGCATTGACAGCGCGATCCGCCTCGGTGACCGGCTCGGTCGGATCCTTCCACCGTACGGTCGGCGGAACGTCGTAGAAGGTCCGAACGATGGCGCCGGCCTGGCGTGCGAGCTGCATCGCGGTGGCCAACTCGAGCTGGTAGTCGGGCTGTGCGTCTTCGGGCGCGGGAGATGGGGGAGGTAGAGTCACGTCGGTCTTCCTCTTGCGGTGCTCAGAATGGCGTGCGGATGCTCCCACCGTCGACGGGAATGGCGGCGCCCGTCACATAACTGGCTCGATCGGATCCCAGGAACACGATGACCGCCGCCAGTTCCTCCGGCAGTCCGAGCCTTTGCAGGGGGACGTCTGCGACGATCTCCTGCTCGATCGCCTCGCTGGAAACCCCGCCCTTTGCTGCCCGCGCGTGCAACAGGTCGCCCACCCGATCGGTCTTGGTCCAGCCAGGCATGACGGAGTTGACCAGGATGTTGTACGGCGCCAGCTCGATCGACAACGTCTTCATGAGTCCGACCACTGCCGTGCGGATCGAGTTGCTGAGCGTCAGGTTCCTGATCGGCTGCTTCACGGAAACCGATGTGATGGCGATGATGCGACCGCCGCCACCTTGCTGCATGTACGGCACGGCCGCTGCGCAGAGGTTGACCGCGCTCATGAGCGTCAGGTCGATGCCGCGGCGCCAGGCGGCTTCGTCCAGGTCCAGGAATTCCCCCGAAGGCGGCCCGCCGGCGTTGATCACCAGCACGTCCACCCGGCCGAAATGGCTCGCCGCGGCGTCCACAAAGTGGCGCGTTGAGGCGGCCTCGGACAGGTCTGCAACGACCGTGAACACCTGGTTGCCCCCGGCTGCGCGGATCGAATCCGCCGCAGCGGCCAGCCGGCCGGCATCGCGCCCGCAGATCGCCACCCGGGCCCCTTCGGCGCCGAACAACTTCGCGGTCGCAAGCCCCAATCCCTGGCTGGCGGCAGCGATCAACACCACCTTGTCTTGCAGTCCGAGATCCATGCGCGTTCTGTCCCTCCTCCCGGCCTCTGGTTGCCACGAAACGCCATGATAGCACGTGCGCTATCGGTAGGGCAAGTTGCCCCGCGCAGAGGCTGGACCGGCCAACAAAAAACAGGGCGAGTGATTGACTCGCCCTGTCCAGGTGGAGATGCCGGGAGTCGAACCCGGGTCCGAAACAAACTGCCGCCTGCGTCTACAAGCTTAGTCACTGCTTTTGATCTCGCCGGGCAGTACGGGAGTGACCATCGTAACTCAGCCCAGCCAGCCGATGATCTTTTGTCCGTCTATCGGCGTACACGGACAGCACCTCACGGTTTCTGACGGTGCTATCTGGCGCCGCTAGGACCCACCAGGAGCACCGTGGTTGCCGCTAAGCAACCATTTGTCCACGTATCTCTTAGGCCGCGAGCGCCAAGGCGCTGTTGCGGACCATCGGGAAGGTGAACGATTTGCCTGTGTTGGCTTTTGTTGGTTTGCTCTGGATTTCCGAGGTGAGAGCGCCTCGGCCTGCAGCAAACGACCCATTTGCCCCGTCGAAACCAGTCATCCCCCTGTTAACGGACATTATACCACAATACGGCCGGAAGGATGAAACCGCCCAGCCTCGCCCGTTATCCTGGTGGGCGAGGCTCCTCACCTGTCATTCTGATGAGCGAAGCGAGGAAGAATCTCGCCTCCCTCCCCGCACAACCCCTAATCCCCCCAATCCCGGTCCTTGAGCTCCCGGCGCAGCTCCCGGTCAGCATCCCGCTCGGCCACGGCATCCTTGCGATCGTATAGCCGCTTGCCGCGCACCAACGCGATTTCGACCTTCGCCCGCCCCTTGGTCAGGTACATGGAGAGCGGCACGATGGTCCACCCGCGCTCCGAGACTTTGCTGAGCAGCTTGCGGATCTCCTGCCGGTGCAGCAGCAGCCGGCGCTCGCGCCGCGGCTCATGGTTCTCGCGGTTTCCGAAGTCGTAGGGCGCGATGTGCACGTTGATGAGCCAGGCCTCGCCGTTGCGGATCATCACGAAGCCATCCCGAAGGTTGACCCGGGACGCGCGCACGGACTTGATCTCCGTGCCGGTCAGGGCGATGCCGGCCTCGAAGCGATCCTCGATGAAGTAGTCGTGCAATGCCTTCCGGTTGCTGGACACCTGCTTGACGGTGCTGTCGCTGTGCCTGCTCACGCGTCTGTGTCTCCCTTACTGCCCCTTGAGCAGGAATTCGATCGCACGTGCCACCTGGGGGTCTTCGTCGGCCTCGAGCTGTTCGAGCGTCGGGTCGTCGACTTCCACATCCGGGGTGAGCCCGGTGCCGTCGATGCCACGATCCAACGGCGTGTACCAGCGGGCAATCGTCACGCGCAGTTGGGACCCATTGCTCATGCTGTTGGGTATCTGAACCGATCCCTTGCCGTACGTCGTCGTCCCGATCAGGGTGCCGGTTCCGGCGTCCTGGATCGCGCCGGCAACGATCTCCGAGGCACTCGCACTCCCGCCGTTGACCAGGACCACGAGCGGAATGCCGTCCATCAGGTACCGGCCCTGGCGCTTGTACGCCTTCTCCTCGCCATCTGCGAAGCGCTCGATCAGGATGTTGCCCTCAGGCACGAAGTAACTGCCGATGCGCACCGACGCATCGAGGAAGCCGCCCGAGTTATCCCGCAGGTCGAAGATGATGCCCTGCGGTTCCTTGGCGACCGCCGCGTTGAGCGCTTCGGCGAGGCGTTCCGGCGAATTCGAACTGAACTGGCTCAACGCGACATACTCGATCGCACCGTCTGCCAGCGTCTCAGATTCGACGAGGGGTAGTTCGATGCGTGCGCGCGTGATCGTCAGATCGAAGCGCGGTTGCTCCTCCCGTTGGATTGTGAGCGTCACCTTCGTGCCCCGCGGCCCGCGGATCAGGCTGACCGCTTCGCTCAGGTCCATCTGGGTGACGTCCTGCCCGTCGACCATCAGGACGACATCCCCCACGAGCATGCCTGCCTTCTGGGCCGGCTGGTTCGCAAACAGGTGCTTGATCTCCACGCCACCGCCGGGCGCCAGGTCAACCTGGGCGCCGATGCCCTCGAACTCCCCCTGCAGCTCCGTGTTGGAGATCTCGGCCTGTTCCGGATCCAGAAACGACGTGTGCCTGTCGCCGAGGGACGCCACAATGCCGCGTATGGCGGCATACGTAACGTCATCGCCTTCCGGCAAGTTGCCGTAGAACTGCTCCTTCAGCAGCTTCCAGGCCTCATCGATCAGTTCCGTGTCGATCGGCGCCTGATCCGGCAGTGCCTCTTTGTTCTGGCGCGTTTGCGTCGGAACGACGGGCGGCATCGGGGTGGGCGTCGGCTCGCGCTCAGGAGAATCCGTCCCACCTTCCGTCGCCGGGGGTGGGGGGACGGCCGTTGCGGCTGCGGCCGTTGCGGCTGCGGCCGGAGCGGCTGCGGCCGAGGCCACCGTTGGCGTCAGGGCAGGGCGCTCGACGACGGTCGGCCGCGCCTGCTGCGCCACCGCGGCGCCGCGCTGGCTCATGCCCACGCCGACACCCACGCCGAAGGCCGCCAGGACAAGGCTCAGCCCGATGACGCTGATGACCAGTGCTTTCATGATCGTAGTAAGTGTCGATTGCTTCATCCGATTCCTTCGATCCGGGAACTAACCCTACATGACAGGAGGCTGTCCCATCCCCAGCCTCCAGCATCCAGTATCCAGTATCCAGTATCCGGCATCTGGCCTCAGCGATGCGCCTCGAGCCAGGCGATGCCTTGCTCCAGCTGCGGATCTCTGCCCAGTCGCCGATCATCCTCGCTGATCCCAGCCTGCACGTCGGGCAGCAACCCGCTGCCATCGATCTGTTGGCGTGCCGGAGTGAACCAGCGCGCGACGGTGACGTGCAAGGAGGTGCCATCAGGATACTCGTGCACCTCCTGGACCGATCCCTTGCCGAACGTCTTCTCCCCGATCAGCACGGCCCGGCCCTGGTCGCGCAGCGCGCCTGCCACGATCTCTGAGGCGCTGGCGGTCCCGCCGTCCACCAGGACGACGAGGTCCCACTCGCGCGCCGGACCGCCGGTCGTCACCACGGGGTAATGGCGCTCCTGGCCGCCCCGCTTCTGCTCGCGGAGCACATTGCCATCCTTCAGAAACTGGCTGGCAATGTCGACCGCCGCGTCGACCAGCCCGCCGCCATTGCCGCGCAGGTCCAGCACCAACCGCTCCACGCCGGCCGCGGCTAACTCATTCAGGCCGCCGCGCAGCTCGTCTGACGTGCGTTCTCCGAACAGCTGAACCTTGGCGTACCCGATCCCGCCGGCCGCATCCAACACGCGCCAGTCCACACTGGGCATCTCGATGCGCTCCCGGGTGACACGAACCTCGAAGGGCTCGTCGAGACCCGTACGGCGCAACGTCAGCGTGACCTGCGTGCCTTCGGGCCCGCGGACCAGCGCGACCACCTCTTCGACCGGCATGTCGGCCGTGATGGGCGTCCCGTCGACGAGGAGGAGGATGTCGTTGTCCAGGACGCCGGCTCGCGCGGCGGGCCGATCGCGAATCACCGTGAGCACCAGGTTTCCCGCGGCGTCGCGGCCCAACGTCGCCCCGATGCCGCCAAAATGGCCCCGCAGATCGTCGCGTTCCACCTCTCTGGCGGCCGGCTCAACGAACACGGTGTACGGGTCGCCGTACGACGACACCAGGCCGCGCGCCGCACCCCACGCCTGGCGCTGCACGCTGGGTATCTCTCCGATGAACGTCCGTTCCAGCGTGCTGCGGACATTCCACAGGCTGGCGAACTCCGTCGAATCATCGGCTCTCGCACTGCGCGTGCTTCCCAGGTAGAATCCGGCCGAAAAGACGCCGGCCAGCGCAGCCAGCACCAACAGGCCTGTCAGGGCGTTGCGCCAAAGATGACGCATGAACGGCCGTTCTCCTCTCATTGAATGACAGTGGGGGAGTGCCCGCAGCTCTTGCCGCCACTGGCCACCGCATCAAGTGACACACCATCCTACACGGGCTCGCCATCTTCTGCTGCTATCGTGGTTCCAGTTGGCTGCGCCAGCGCCCGGATCGCAGCGTGCAGCGGCCATCAACTCGCACGTGAGGCCCGGGGAGATGGCGGAGGCCGCGCGAACCGCACGGGTCTTCCATCTCCTTTATGTCAATCTGATCGGGCGTCCGCACGCATAAGTCTACATAACATCTATAGTGTGAACATGTGGCTACATATCGGAATTGACATAATAGCGCCTCATCCCGGCGCTAACAAAACGTCTCGATCGGCCAGCCGCGCGTGCTCGCCAGCTTCCGCAGCCGGCGATCCGGATTGACCGCCACCGGATGTCCCACTGCCTCCAGCAGCGGCAGATCGGAGATGCTGTCGCTGTAGAAGTAACTCGCTGCCAGGTCGATGCCCATGGCCGCGGCATACGCCCTGGTCTTGAGCACTTTTCCCGGCCCATAGCACGCAGGCTGCCGCACCGCACCGGTCAGCCTCCCGTCCACCACCTCGAGCTCCGTCGCAATGTAGGCATCGCCCACGCCGAGCGCCTCGGAAATAGGCTTGACTGCATATGCCGTTGCCGCAGAAACTATTGCGACGTGGTGTCCCTGCTCGCGGTGCGACTCGACTCGCGCGCGGGCCTGTGGCGAAATACGATGGGCCACGACTTCGTCGAACCAGATCTCGCTCATCTGCCACGTCGCAGCATCGTCCGCCCCGGCCGCGTGCAGCATGACACGGCTGATCAGGCTAGGAAAATTCACGATGCCCGTTATGTATAGTCCGACCCACCCGGCCACCGCGACCGACTGCCGCAGCGGAAGCCGGCCGGTCTCGCGCAGCCACTTCAGAAATAGCTTGCCCGAGGAACCGCACAGAACCGTGTAATCCATGTCGAAGAGCGCGGCAATCCGCCCTGCCCCACGGGGATCAGCGGGCGACAGGACCGGGGACGACTGCGCGTTCAAGCGGACAGATCCCGGGCGTAGGGTTCGAAGTGCGCTGCCAGGTGCTTGGGCACGCGTGCCACGAGTGATGTGCCGGCCTCCTCGTGCTGCTCCCGAAGGATGGCCCCGCGTTGATGGACCAGGGCCAGCAGATCGCCGCGGCCATACGGCAGGATGACGTCGATCAGCTGCATGTCAGCGTCCAACAATTGATCGAGTCGCTCCAGCAGCTGGGGCAGGCCGATGCCCGTCAATGCAGAGATGGAGACGCTGTTTGCCAATCCGGCGTCCGCGAAATCGATCTCCTCCGCGCGGGGCAGCTGGTCGATCTTGTTGAGCGCCGTCACCATCGGCTGGTCCCCTGCCCCCAGATCCCGGAGCACCTCCAGCACGGTGGCGACCTGCTGTTCGACCTGCTCGTGCGTGATGTCGACGACGTGCACGATGACGTCCGCGTCGCTGATCTCCTCCAGGGTGGCCCGGAAGGCGGCAACCAGTGCGGTGGGCAGCTTCTGGATGAAGCCCACCGTGTCGGTGACAAGGACCTCTCTGCCGCCCGGAAGCTTGACACGGCGCGTCGTGGGATCGAGCGTGGCGAAGAGCTGGTCTGCCGCATACACGTCGGCCCCGCTGAGGGCATTCAGCAGCGTCGATTTCCCGGCATTCGTGTACCCCACCAGGGCGACGACGGGCATCGCTTCTTCGGTCTGCCGCCGGCGATACTGGGCCCTGTGCCTGCGCACTTCCTCGAGCTCGCGTTTCAGATGCCCGATCCGCTTCCCGATCTCGCGACGATCGACCTCGAGCTGGGTCTCACCAGGACCCCGCAGCCCGACGCCGCCTGCCCCGCCGCGTGCCGACGCCCCGCCCGCCTGCCTGGCCAGGTGGGTCCACGCGCGCGTCAGCCTGGGAAGCCGGTACTCGAGCTGGGCCAGCTCCACCTGCAGCGAGCCCTCCCGCGTGTGCGCATGCTGCGCGAAGATGTCCAGGATCAGCGCGGTCCGATCCAGCACCTTCACGTTCTCGTTGCGGATGGCCTTCTCGAGCTCCCGTTGCTGTGCGGGCGACAGCTCCTCGTCGAAGACGATGACCTGGGCGCCCGTATCGGCGCGCAACGCCACGAGCTCCTCGACCTTGCCTGAGCCGATCAGCGTCGCGGGATTGGGCCGATCGAGGCGCTGATCGAGGACGCCCAGGACATCTAATCCGGCGGTCTCGGCCAGCCGGCCCAGTTCGGCCAGCGAGTCAGCCATGGACCAGCTGGCCGGCCGGTTCTTGAGCTCGACGCCGACGAGCAATGCCGTCTCCGGCTGCGATTGGGTTTCTTGTAACTGCACCCTGCCCGTATTCCTCTCTGTCACGTACGCAAACTGCGCAGGCGCGCCACGGCCATCGTGAAACGCTCGGTGGTCTGGCCCAGCGAGATGCGCAGATAGCCCTCGCCGCACGCGCCGAAGGCCGATCCTGGAGTCAGGCTGACGCCGGTCTCGGTCAGTATCTTGTCCGCGAACTGCGCCGACGTGTGGCCGGCAGGAATCCTCGGCCACAGATACAGCCCTGCACTCGGCGTAGCGGTCTCCAGGCCCAGGTCGTCGACCAGGACCGGCAGGAGTGCATCCCGCCGCGCCTGGTAAATGGCGTTGCGCTGGTCGATCCAGCTCTGCGGGGTCTGCAGCGCGGCGACGGAAGCATCCTGGATGGCCAGGAAGTGGCCGCTGTCGATGTTCGTCTTGAGCTGCGCCAGCGCCGCAATGGCGGTGGCATTGCCGACAGCCATGCCGACCCGCCAGCCAGCCATGTTGTGCGACTTGGAAAGCGAGTTGAACTCCACCGCCACGTCGTCTGCCCCGGGAACCTGCAGCAGGCTGGGCGCCCGGTAACCATCGTAGCCAACATCCGCGTACGGCGCATCGTGGCACAGCAGGATGTCGTGCTGCCTGCAGAACGCCACGGCTCGCTCGAAGTAGGCCAACGGCGCGGTCGCGCCGGTCGGGTTGTTGGGATAATTGAGCCACATGAGCCGCGCCCGGCGGGCAATCGCTTCCGGGATGGCATCGAGGTCCGGCAGCCAATGGTGGCTGGCCCGCAGCGGCATCAGGTGCACTTCGGCGCCCGCCAGCGCGATGCTGGCCGCGTAGGTGGGATACCCCGGATCCGGCGCCAAGGCAACGTCCCCCGGGTCCAGCCAGGCCATGGCCAGGTGCGCGATGCCCTCCTTGGACCCGATGAGCGGCAGGACCTGGCTGGCCGTGTCGAGCGCAACCGCGAATCGCTCCCGGTAGTAACGCACGATCTCGGCGCGCAGCGCCGGCGTGCCCGCGTAACCTGCGTAACCGTGCTTGCGGGGATCGCGCGCCGATGCGCTCAGCGCTTCGACGACCGCCTCCGGCGGCGGTCCATCCGGGCTGCCGATGTCCAGTCGAATGACGTCTACGCCGCGGGCCCGCAGGCTGGCGATCTTCTCGTCGAGCGTCGCAAAGACATAGGGCGGCGTGGATGCTAACCGGCGTGCGCTTCTCACTGTCTCTCCTGACTACGGTAGATTGGGTTGAGACGAGCTTCCTCGAGGAGGACCTCGATCACGCGTCCCACGCGGCCCAGGGCGGCCGGGGAGACCTTGTCTGCCGTATCCTCGGTGGTGTGCCAATAGGGATAGTCGAAATCGATGATGTCGATCGCAGGGATGCCCCTGCGCAGAAACGGCGTGTGGTCGTCCAGCATGCTGTACTTTGCAGTCGGCAGGAAGACGTCATCGAATCCGAGGTCCGACGCGGCCTCCCACACCGCCTCCACCAGCCACGGGGTCGAGTTACGCTCCTTGTAGATCTGCTGATCCGCGTCGCCGATCATGTCGACGATGATGACCGACGCCGGCTCAACGGGCAGCCAATTGGCGAAGTAGGTCGAGCCCGCGATGTACTCCCACCCGTCCAACTGGCCGTTGTCCTCCGCGTCGAAGAAGACCAGCCAGACCTCGTTCTCGAGCTTCTTCTTGTCCAGCGAGCGGGCCAGCTCCAGCAGAACCGCCACGCCGCTGGCGCCGTCATTCGCGCCGGGCACCGGAAGGAGGCGCTTCTCCACCGCCGGGTCGTTGTCTGCGCGGCGCCGCGTGTCGTAGTGCGCCCCCACGATGATCAGCGGACCCGCCCCCTCCCCCGCCTTGGCGATGATGTTGCGGGCCTGCGTGCCCCGATAGATGAAGTCCTGGTACTCGACGCGCCACTGATGCCTGGCCAGGCGCCCCATGATGATCTGCTGAACCGCCTCGCTGCCCTCCGATCCGGTGGTGCGCGGCCCAAGATCGACCTGTGCGACGACATGTCGATAAGCCGCCCTGCCGTCGAAGTCCCGGCTCAGCGACTCCGGCAGACGCTCGGCGATGAACGGCGCCGCGATAATGCCGAACCACGCGACGATGCCGACCAGGCCCAGCAAGAGCAGGTTCTCGAGCCAGTTCTCTCTCGCCCGCCGGCCCGCCCAACGGCCGATACGATTGCGCATAGCCTATCGTGCTCCGCTCAGCATAGTCGCTGCATCATCTCTTCGCTGCATTGGCTACACGAAACTATCGATCCTCGTCCCTGCTGCGGAAGAAGAGCCGGATCGGCGTGCCGGTGAACGGGTGCGCCTCCCGGATCCGGTTTTCCAGGAACCTCTCGTAGCTGAAGTGGACCAGCTCCTTGTCGTTGACGAAGACGATGAAGGTCGGCGGCGCGACCTCGGCCTGCGTGGCGTACATGAACTTCAAGGGCTTTCCGTGCCGGCTCGGCGCCGGGTGTGCGGTCATCGCATCCCGCAACAGGCGGTTGAGCTCGCTGGTCGGAATCCTCAGGTTGCGTTGCTCCGCGATGCCCATCGCCAGGGGCAGCACCTTGTTCACCCGCTGCCTGGTCAGCGCGGAGACGAACAGGATCGGCACGTAGTCCAGGAACTTTAGCTTCTGCCTGATCTCGTCGGTGAAACGGTTTGTTGATGTCGAATCTTTGTCCTCGACCGCGTCCCACTTGTTCACGACGACAGCCACGCTCTTGTATTCCTCGATGATGAAGCCCGCGACATGCGCATCCTGGGCCGTGACGCCGTCGGTCGCATCGATGACGAGCAGCGCAACATCGCAGCGTTGGACAGCGTTCAGGGCACGCAGCACGCTGTATTTCTCGACGCCCCCTTCCACCTTGCCGCGCCTGCGGATGCCGGCGGTGTCGATCAGGATGACGGACTGCCCCTCCCAGTTCAGCTGCGTGTCGATGGCGTCGCGCGTCGTGCCCGCGATCGGGCTGACGATGACGCGCTCTTCCTGCAGCAGCGCATTCAGGAGCGACGACTTGCCGACATTCGGCCGGCCCAGGATGCCGATCTTGACCGCGCCGGAGGCCTCGTCCTCAGATACC
>CAZMIS010000009.1:0-27058 GCA_964566325.1 uncultured Anaerolineales bacterium | reverse complement strand
GGCCCGATCCTCGACGCCGTCAATGCCTACGCCACGCTGGGAGAGATCACCGGTGTGTTCCGCCGCGTCTTCGGCGAATACCAGGAGCCGGTCTTCTTCTGACGCCGCGAAGGACACCGCGTCTCGTTGCAAAACTGCCCTGCAGGGTGTAGGATAGCCGGGTGTACGACAAGCCCGCAGTCGCGGCTGGGATGACAACAAACACATGAGGGAGCGAAGAATCGCATGACGGACCGCAAGATTCGTGTTCTGGTGGCCAAGCCCGGCCTCGACGGCCACGATCGCGGGGCGAAAGTGGTGGCACGCGCGCTGCGCGATGCCGGCATGGAAGTCATCTACACGGGCATCCGCCAGACGCCCGAGATGATCGCAGAGGCGGCGCTGCAGGAGGACGTCGACGTCGTCGGGCTGTCGATCCTCTCCGGCGCACACATGGCCCTCTGCCCGCGCATCGTGGAGTTGCTGCGCCGCGAGGGGATGGAGGACGTGGTCGTACTCCTCGGCGGCATCATTCCCGACGAGGACATCGAGCCGCTCAAGACGCTAGGCGTCAGGGGCGTCTTCGGACCAGGCACGAGCACGCAGGACATCATCGACTTCATCCGCAACCAGATCAACTAGGGGGAACAGCAGGAGAGGAAGAAGCTTCGCCCGATCCCTCGCCCGCTCTCTTCCTTTCGTCAGTGACGCCTATGGACCTCGTCGAACAATTACTCGCGGGCAACCGGCGCGCGCTGGCCCGGGTCATCTCGCAGGTCGAGGACGGGACGGACGCCGCGCAGGGGTTGCTGGCCGCGCTCTACGGTCACACCGGTCGCGCCCACGTGATCGGCATCACCGGGCCGCCCGGGTCCGGCAAATCCACCCTGGTCAATGCGCTTGCGCGCGCCTATCGCACCACGGGCAAGACGGTCGGCATCATCGCGGTCGATCCCACCAGCCCGTTCTCGGGGGGTGCACTCCTCGGCGATCGCGTGCGCATGCGCGACCTGGCGGGCGATCCCGGCATCTTCATTCGCAGCATGGCGACGCGCGGCAGCCTGGGCGGGCTGGCGCGGGCCACGGCCGACGTGCTCTCCGTGATCGACGCGGCCGGCTTCGACCGGATCCTTATCGAGACCGTGGGCGTCGGCCAGGCGGAGATCGACATCGCCAGCGCGGCGCACACCACCATCGTCGTCGAGGCCCCGGGCCTGGGGGACGAGGTGCAGGCGATCAAGGCCGGCGTGCTGGAGATCGCGGACGTCTTCGCGGTCAACAAGGCCGACCGGGACGGCGCAGATCACACCGTCATGGCGCTGCACATGATGCAAGGCCTGGCTGCAGCTGGCATGGCCAGCCCTGCGGCGGGCCACCACCGGGGCGAACGCGCCTCGCACGGCCACCCGGAGGCGGGAGAACAGCCGGACGGCGGCTGGCTGCCCCCCATCGTCAAGACGATCGCGGTCCGCGGGGAAGGCGTCGAGGAACTCCACGGCTGGATCGAGCGGCACGCGGACTACCTGCACAGCACCCGGCAGCTCAGCCAGCGGGAAGCGGTGCGGGCGCGGAGCGAACTGGACCAAATCCTGAGAGACCGGCTCCTTGCGACCCTGCTCCGCCGCCTGCCGCCCGGGCAACTGGACAGCATCATTGCCGCGATCGCACGCCGCGAGATGGACCCCTACTCCGCGGCGGACCGCCTTCTGGCGGCCTGCGACCCCCTCGGCACCGGCGCGGGCGCCCCATGAAAGCGATGATCGTCTACAACCCGGCAGCCGGGCTGCACGCCCCGCCCACGGAGATGAGCGAGGTGGTGCGGCTGCTGAATGCCGAGGGGATCGAGGTCGTGGGACCCAAGCCCACGCTGGGACCAGGAGATGCCACCACCTACGCGCGCGAGGCCGTCGCGCACGGGTGCGAGGCCATCTTCGTCGCTGGCGGCGACGGTACGCTTGCCCAGGTCGCGGACGGGCTGATCGGCTCCGACACCGCGCTCGGCGTGCTGCCTGGCGGCACCGGCAACGTGTTTGCCCGGCAGCTCAACCTGCCGGTCGCGGGCCCCCTGCACCCGAAGCCGATGCTGGAAGCGACGCGCGCGCTCCTCGCGGGCAACATCCGTCGCGTCGACGTCGGCTCCGTCACGCTTCAGGGCGGCATCGTCCGCCACTTTCTCGCCTGGAGCGGCATCGGCTTCGACGCGATGGTCAACCGCGCGGTCAATGCCGACCCGGAACGCAAGCGGCAGCTGGGGCTGGCCGCATTCGCGCTGACCGCCTTCATGAGCCTGCGCGACATGGCCGGCACTGCGACGCGGCTGCGGGTCGACGGCACGCGCGCGAATTGCCGCCTCCTCATGCTGGTCGTCAACAACATCCAGCTCTACGGCGTGGTGTTCAAGATGGCCGAGAACGCGGTCATCGACGATGGGGAGCTGGACGTGTACGCGTTCCAGGGCAAGGACCCCTCACGCATCCTGCTGCACACCGCGCGGTTGGCCCTGCGCCGCCATGTCACCGATCCGCAGGTGGGGATCTATCGCGGGCGGCGGATCGAGATCGCACCGCGGCGGCCCCTGCCCGTGCACGTGGACGGCGACTACGTCGGCGAGACACCGGCCATCATCGAGATCATGCCGCACGCGCTCAACCTGATGGTGCCGGCCAGCGCGCCGCCAGGCCTGTTCACCTCGGGAGCGGGCATCGAGCAACACCACGAATCCGTGGGCGAGTGGATGCAGCGCGTGGCACACGAGGTGCAGCACGCCATCAAGGAGCGAAGCGCCGCGCCATGAAACGGTGCACACCGTGCACCCCACCGGCGGCGCGGCCGCCCGCGTTTGCCGGCTCCTTCTCAACGAACGGACGACTCTGCATGCCGACCCAAGACATCCTGTCAGTCTCCCAGGTCACAGCGTATATCAAGTCGCTCTTCCTGATGGACCCCTTGCTGCCCGACGTGTGGGTCACGGGCGAGGTCTCCAACTTCAAGGCGGCCGCGTCCGGTCACTGCTACCTGACCCTGAAGGACGGCGACGCGTCCCTGAAGGCCGTCATCTGGCGCACGGCCGCACGGCAGATGACCCTGCCGCGCGACGGCGACGCGGTCACGGCGCATGGCTACATCTCCGTGTACGAGCGGGATGGCATCTACCAGCTCTACATCGACCGGCTGGAGGCTGCGGGCGCAGGCAGGCTGTGGCAGGCGTTCGAGCAGCTGCGCGGCCGGCTGGCGGCCGAAGGGCTGTTCGACGAGGCGCGCAAGCGCGCCATCCCCCCACGGCCGGGCCGGATCGGCATCGTGACCTCCTCCACCGCGGCCGCGCTGCGCGACATCCTGCGCACCCTCGCGGCGCGCTATCCGCTGGTGGACGTCGTGCTGGCCCCGGCGGCCGTCCAGGGCCTCGAGGCGCCCCAGAGCATCGTCCTCAGCCTGGCCGCGCTCAACCGGTGGTCGGCCGAGCGGGAGCGGCTGGACGTGATCATCGTGGCGCGCGGCGGCGGCTCGATCGAGGAGCTGTGGGCCTTCAACGACGAGCGCGTGGCCCGCGCCATCGCCGGCTCCGCGGTGCCGGTCGTGACGGGCATCGGCCACGAGACCGATTTCACCATTGCCGACTTTGCGGCCGACCTGCGCGCCCCAACGCCCACCGCGGCCGCAGGGGCGTGCAGCCCTGACCAGCGCGAGCTGCGTTCGGCGCTCGGCGCGCTCCTGGCGCGCGGCCTGGCCACCACGGCCGGCCGGCTCGAAGGAATGACTGTTGCCGTAGCAGCGCTGGAAGCGCGTGCAGCCCTGGCGTCGCCCCAGCGCGGCATCGCCCGCGACCGGCAGCGCCTGGACGACCTCGCACGCCGCGGTGGGCTGGCGACGGCGGCGGCGCTGCGAAATCGCCGCGCCCATCTGCAGGGCCTGGCGCGCCAGGTCGCCGCGCTCGATCCCAACCGCGTGCTGGCCCGCGGCTATGCCATCGTGACGCGCGGCGATGCGCTGGTCAGCTCCGCCAGGCAGGTGGCTGCGGGAGACCCCATCAACGTGCGCGTGGCCGACGGCGCCTTCGACGCGACGGTGCAAGGATGAAACGATGACCGACGAACCCACTTTCGAGCAACTATACGCCGAACTGGAAGAGATCGTGCGCCGGCTGGAGGCCGGCGACCTGCCGCTGGCCGAATCGCTCACCCTGTTCGAGCGCAGCGCCGCACTCGTCGAGCGCTGCAATGCCCTGCTGGACAATGCCGAGCTGCGCGTGCGGGAGCTGACCCAGGGCCCGGGCGACGTGCCCGACACCCGGCCATTCGAGCCATAAGACCGCGCGTTGGCCGCAACGCGCGGAACCTCCAGCCCGCCGACTGCGTTAAGGTTAAGTGAAGCCTCTCAACGCACCACTCGAGGGCTAAGCGACACGCGGGTCCGGCACGGCACTGCGGACCCGCCCAACGCTCACCGGAGGCCACATTTGAATTTCAAGAAGACACTGGCAGTTCTGGCGCTCATCGCCGGGCTCGCCTTGCCATCCGCACCGGTCGACGCCAGCACGGCCGGCCAGTCGGCCACGCCCCCCGCACGCGCCGCGACGCGAACGCCCATCGCAACACGCACGCCAGCCGGCACGCCCGCCGGCACGCCAGCCGGCCCGCCCGCCGGCCCGCCCACATCCACCCCGACCAGCGCGCTTTCCGCGAAAGAAGCCGGGGAGTTGCTGGCAGAGGCGAGCTGGCAGCAGCTCATCGGCAACTGCGACCAGGCACGGCGCATCTTCGTGCGCCTCACCGGACCAGGCAGCGCGGCCGGCGTGGCGGCCGAGGCCAACTACCGCCTGGCGCAGTGCTATCTGCACGACGACGCGACGGCCGAGGCAATGGACACGTTGAAGCACCTGCTGGACACTGCGCCGCAAAACGATCCGCACCGTGCGCCGGCCCAGTTTCTGCTGGGCGAGTCGCTCGCCGCGTTGGGCGCGTGGAAGGATGCCGAGGCTGCGTACCGAGCCCATCTCCCCCTGGCGCCCGAGCTGAACTACCTGGCGTGGCAGCGCATCGCCGCACAACGCCAGGCCCTGGGCGACCCGAAGGGCGCGGCCGAGGCATTCCGCCAGGCCCTGGCAAAATCGCCCGATTGGACCAACACATCGGCCATCCGCCGGTCGTTGGCCGACCTGGCCCTGGCGGCCGGAGACGCCCGGGAAGCCGTCGCACAGTACGATGCCCTGCGGGGCAACACCACCACCGGCGCGTTCGCGGCTGAGATGCAGTATCTATCCGGCAACGCGCTGGCGCGAACCGCGAACCTCATCAAGGCGACCGGCGTGCTGACGCCCACCTATCCTGCGGAGGCGCTGAAACGGTGGCAGGCCGCGGTCGATGCCGACAACACGTCACGCTATGCCCACTCCTCCATCGTGGCCCTGCTCGATGCCGGCGCGCCGGTCGACGAATACCAGCGCGGGGTGGCCAACTACGCGAACGGGGTGCACGCGTTGGCCGTGGCCGCGTTCGACCGCCTGCTCGCGGCCGAGCCGGATGGCCGCCAGGGCCTGGCGTACTACTACCGCGGGCTCAGCAAGCTCGCGCTGGACCAGCTGACCGAAGGGCTGGCCGACCTGGATCGGTTCATCGGCCGCCACCCGACGAGCCCGCAATGGGCGGACGCCTCCATGGCCAAGGGCCGGGCGCTCGCCCGCGCAGGGCGGACGAACGAAGCCGTGGCCGCCTACCGCGAACTGGCGAAGCGGCAGCCCGCGTCGCCGCAGGCCGTCAAGGCGCTGTGGCAGGCCGCATCCCTGGTCGCCACGGATCCGCCGGATGCCCCGACCGCAGAGGCGTACCTCGACGTGGCGCGGCGCTATCCGGCCGCAGACGAGGGGTGGCGCGGCTACCAGGCCGCGGGCATGGCCTACTTCCGCCTGGCGGACTGGCGCCGTGCGGCCGCGGTGTGGGGCGAGATGGCCACCGCGAAGGACATCGCCGCGTTTGCCCGGCCCGTGGGTTACTACTGGCAGGGCCGCGCGCTGCAGGCAGCAGGCGACTCCGCGGGCGCGAAGAAGGCGTGGTCGGACGCGGTTGCGCTCGGCGAAACCTTCTTCGGGCTGCGCTCGGCCGCGTGGCTGGACGGGCGCGAAGATGCCTGGGTGCGCGAGGCTGCGCCGAAGGCCGAGACGCCGCTGCTGAAGAGCGGGGGGAACGAGCGGGCCGAGATCAGCACCTGGCTGCGGGAGTGGGCGGGCACGGGCACGCTGAACCTGCCCCCCGCCGTGCTCAGCGATGCCGATTGGGTGCGCGGGCGGACGCTGCTGCAGATCGGCCGCCGCACGGAGGCGCTGACGAACTGGGAGCGCGTGCGCAAGCGTTACGAGAAGAATCCGTGGGTCCTCGCGGGGCTCTCCCTCGCGTTCCGCGACGCGGGCGCCAACCGGCTCTCCCTGCTGAGCGCGGAGGGCGTGATCAGCCTGCGCGGCCAGCCACTGCGTGAGACACCGGCCGCGCTGCAGCGACTCGCCTACCCGATGCCCTACGAGCGGCTCATCCGGCAGGAGGCCGAACGGCAGAAGCTGGACCCGCGGCTGCTGGCCGCGATCATCCGCCAGGAAAGCCGCTTCGAACCGGGCGTGGCGTCGTCCGCAGGCGCGCAGGGGCTCATGCAGGTCATGCCGGGCACCGCGGCCGGGATCGCGCGGCAGATGGCGTGGCCGGGATACGAGGATCGGCAGGCATACTGGCCTTATGTCAATGTGGCGTTCGGTGCGTTCTATGTGCGCCAGTGGATGAGCCACTTCGACGGCAGTGCGTTCGCGGCCCTGGCGGCCTACAACGGCGGGCCGGGCAACGCGGGCAAGTGGTGGCAGCTGGCGCCGGATGACGACGACCTCTTTGCGGGGCTGATCAACATCAACGAGACGCGGGTGTACGTGCAGATCGTGTGGCAGAACTACGAGTTCTACCGGCGCCTGTATGCGCGGTAGCGCCGGACCGCGGCCGCCTGCGGCAAGGCGCACGGCACAGGCCCGTTAAAGAGCGAATCCCTGGCCCACCCGCCAGGGATTCGTGCTCAGACCGCCTATTTGTTTGTGGAGGAGGAACCGTTTCTTTGGGCTTGGGCTGTCCCGAACCCTCACCCGAAGCATCTGTAGTATCACATGGCCAGATTAACCTCAGGTGAGAGCCGGTTTAGTTTTAGCTCAGAGAAACGCTCTTGCGCCCCCTATTGGATGGTCACAGCCATATCCGACGGGACGATCTGCCACCAGCTGTTGCCCGGCTTGAGCGGGATGTCGTTGCCCTGGGCATCCACGAAGCGGAAGGGCGCATGGCGGTCTGCCCGCAGCCACTTTCCCTCGTACACCTTCCCGTCGCGCAAGATCTTGACCGCGCCCTGGCCCCACAGCTGAAGCTCGAGCGAAGCATTGGAGCACGCGCCCGTCGTCAGGGTCGCTCCCTGCTCCGGAATGAGCGTCTGCACGCTGTTAACGACGATCACCACCACGTTGGCGGCGTTCAGCTGTTTGCCGTCGGTCGCCTCGATCGCGGGCTTGCCCGCCAGTGTGCGCAACCAGCGGCCGCTGCCCGAATCATAGCGCCAGCCGACACGCAGCGCGGCATACGCCTTGGGATAGGGGATGTCCAGGCTGGCGGCTGCCTTGCCGCCGGCCGGCGCGGCCTCCGAGAAGACCCACGCGGCGGATGCATCGGGCGGCGTGTTCCAGCCTCGCTGCGTCGCCACGTTCCACAGGGTGGCCGTGTTGGCGAACAGGTTGAAGGGGACCCGGATGTTGGGGTCCCGGAAGAAGGCGCTGCCGTTGCGCGCCTGCTCCAACACCTGGCTGCCGATGTCCGACTGGTAGATCATCTGCCGGACCGGCTCGACGCTGCCGGAGAAGGCCAGGATCGCATCGAAGATGACTGGCAGTTCCTTGTCTACGATGCGGGCGCTGCGGATGGAGCCGACGCGCGGCGCGTTCTGGCTCTGGTAAATCGCGGTGAAGCGGGTCATGCACCCTTCCTTGGGGTGCTCCACGACGATATCAGCTGCGTTCAGACCCGACTGCGGCACGACTGCAAGATCGTTGTCCACCTTGATGGCCAGCGGCCGGCGGTCCAGCACGGCGGGATCTGCGGGCCGCAGCCCGGTGAAGATGGAGACGCCCGGCTCCCGTGCGATGATCACGGGACTTGGCTCCGTCGGCGCCTCCGTGGGCGCCTCCGTCGGCGTCTCCGTCGGCGCCTGTGTCGATGTGGCGGTCGGCTCGGGCGTGGCGGTCGGTTCGGCCGTGGGCGTCGCGGTCGGCGGGACGGTGGCCTGAACCACGGGCCGCGGTGTCTTGGTGGGCGTCGGCGTCGCCTGCGGCGCAGGCGCACAGCCGGTTGCGATGCCGGCCAGGACCACGACGGTAAGAATCACGATAAAGGCAGAAAAACGCAGAGATCTGCTCACAGGCTCCTCCTGAGGGCTCGTCGCTGTGCCGCAGCTGTGCCGCGCATCACAGACGGGGCCATTATTATACACGACGACCGCGCGCGCCAAGAAGTTCGATGGTCAGGCGCCGCAGTTCCTGGGTGTGACCCCGGCGGTCTCTGAGGCCTCTGCGGCTAAGGTGAAGCTGCCCGGCTCACTCCAGAAAGCGGTGGACGATGAAAACAGCCTCACCGCTGCGCTGCGCGATACGGATCTGCTCGAGCCAGCGCCAGCCGCGCGCTGCGGCCCAGCCTTCCATGGCCTCGACGCGTCCCTGGAAGACGGCCTTCTGCGGCGCGTGCGCCACGTAGATCGTTTGCCAGTCCTCCAGGAAGGGCGCGACGCGCGCCTCGAACCCGCCGTCCGGCGCATCCAGCCGGTCATAGCCGAACACGTCGACCGGCACGACGCGACCCTGCGTCAGGAACCACACCGGCGCATCGATGCCCCAATCCAGCGCGATCGGCGACGTGTAGCCTTCCCTATCCAGGTAATCTGCCAGCCGGTAGATGGCATCCGAGTGGCCCGCGTATCCCCCGGAGATGGTCAGGATACGATGATAGCGCACCACGTTGGCCGCATCGCCGCCGAACCACGCCAGGACTGCCAGCAGGGCGAGTCCCGCGCCGGCCCAGGCCAGCCCGTGCGCCCGCCGCGCCGCACGCCAGGCCCCCGCGAGCGCCAGGCCCCCGAACAAGGGCAGTAAGGGCGTCGCGAGCGCAAAGTGCGTGATGAAGAGGTCGCTGACGGTGAACGCGCTCTGCAGGACGATCAGCCCCAGGAGCGCCAGGGGCAGCAGCGGTGCCGCGTCCCCGAACGTGCGCGCCGGCGGGCGTTCGGCCGGTGCAGAGTCAGCGCGGGGTGCGCCGAGCGCCATCGTGGCCGCGAGGATCAACAGGACGAGCACTGCCCACGGCGCGAGCGCATTCGCGTAGGGCTCGCCAAGATACCACAGGTGATCTCCGCGCAGAAGATCCACCACCTGCCCCGCGCGTAGCCCCAGGTTGGCCCCGTACGCGCTGTTATCCACGCCGTAGTAAGAGCGGCCCAGGTTGCCGAAGATGGCGGTGAACGTGCCGCTCGTGCGCAGGTTGAAGACGATCAGGGGGACCAGGGGGACCACGAAGGCTGCTGCAGCCAGGGCCAGGTCCGCCGGGCGGCCGATGCCGCGTCGAACGCTGCGACGACGCTCGACCAGGAGGACGGCCGCAGCGACGAGCGCCAGCGCGATGACGGCCCAGACGAACAACAGCTTCGCGTAGGCGCCGAGGCCTGCACAAAAAGCGGCGAACACCAGGTCGCGCGGCCGGCGCTGCGCCAGCCACTGGATGACAAACCACAGCGCGGCCACCAACAAGAGCGCGGTGATGTTCGTGACGAAGATGCCCTGGCGGCTCCAGAAAACAAACGACGGATTCACGGCCAGCAGCAGCGCGGCCGCCCCTGCGGCCAGGCCGCCCGAGAGACGGTAGGCGATGCGCCAGACGAACACGATCGTGAGCGCGGCGAGGAGGACGGGCAGCGCACGCAGCGCCACGGTGTTGATCCCGCCGATGGCCAGAAATGGCGCGGCGAGCAGGACGTTGAGATTGCCGATGTAGTCCTGCACCATGAGGGGGATGCGCCACGGGCCGAGTGCAAACGTAGCGTCGCGAAAGGCAGTCACGGGCTGCCCCGTGATGAGTTGCATCGCGTTGAGCCCGGCCTCCTTGGCCTCGTCATAGTGCAGACCGGGCAGGTCAAGCTGATAGCCGGCGAATCCCAGGAACAGCAGAAGGGCTAAGACAAGGGGAAGAACGGCGGGCCAACGATGCCACATGGCGCGGAAAACGATCCCTTCGTGTGCGATCCCCGCTACTGAACGGTCAGTGCGACGTCGGTCACGAGGCTGTCGTAATCGTGGCCGTTGGCGTAGAGCGTCACGCTGTTGATGAATGCGGGCCGGGTCTCCTCGAGCAGCTCGAACAGGTTGGGCGACTCGTAGGTGTACCAGACGCCGAGCGGCACGCGTTCGGCGGGCGGCTCAGGATAGGGACTGCCCGGCGGCAGGTCCAGGTAGTAGAATCCGGCGTACCAGTGCAGGTCCTTGCCATAGATGTCGGTGTAGAAAAGATCCACCATCACCGGATACTCGCTGGCCATCTCGCCGCCTCCCGGCACACTCTGATAGAGGATCTTCAGGGCGAGGCGCAGGGAGAGGCTGTCATACTTCTCGACATCCCGATTGACGGCCTGGATGATGCCGACCCGGTTGGGGATATCCTCTTCCGTGCGCCGTGTGAAGCGGACCGCGTTGCGCCGGTCGTCCTGCACCAGCTCGACGCTGCCTGGCCGCTGACCCGGCTTGACTTCCGCGAACTCCTGCCACAACGGCGCCAGCTGTCCGCCGAATGAGCCATCCACGACCAGGTTGACCGTGTCCGAGATGGGAAACTCCGGCGGCTGGCCTGCGGCCACGTTTACGCGCTGCCCCGCGCCCAACTCGATCTCGCGGCCCGCGCCCAGCACCTGGGCCACCCCGGTCCGCACGCGGACGCGGGTCTCGCCCTCGACAGCAGCGATGTCATACACGCCGACGCCGAGGCGAATGGCCGAATCAGGCGTCGACAGCCGGATGAGGACGTCGCGCTCGTCGGCCTGCGTGACGGTGAGGAAGAGGCGGCCCTGGGCTAGATCGAGTTCCGCGCGATGGGGATCGGCGCTGAGACTGAAGCGCGGGCTGCGCGCTTCCCGGAGCACCATCTCCGTCGCGGGCGAGAGCTGGATGGTGGACAGGATGTGCTGGCCCTCCTCGTCGACGGAGAGAGTCAGCACGCCCTTAGCCGCGCTGTCCGTCACGATGCGGCTGCCCTCGGGCACGGGCCGCCGCTCGATGATGGCCGCAGCGTCCGCATTGTTGGGAGACCAGAGCTGGGCGGTGCCCTGGGTCGCCTCGAGGAATGCGAATTTCGTGCGCGTCGAGTGCAACAAGGCGGCTCTCGCACCGACCGGGATCGCAATCACGAGCAGTACGCAGAGCGTAAAGCTGATCATCACGATCAGCCAGGCAACGCGAGCGGGGTTTTGACGCCAGTTCATGGGGCCAGCCTGTCTCCCGTTCAGTCTGTCGCCTGCGGCGTTTCGGGATCATCCGCGCCGCGGCGGATTCTCTCCAGCCAGGTCGCGGCATCGCGGTCGTTAGGGTCGTTCTCGAGCGCCCGGTAAAAATGCAGCGCGGCCTGCTCCAGCTCGTTGCGATCCAGATAGATCAGGCCCAGGTTGTAGTTCACGTGCGGCGCACGGGCATCGAGTGCCAACGCCCGCTCGAACGCGGAGATCGCCGCATCCTGCATCGGTTGCGTGGCAAACGGCAGCTTGCCCAGGTGCGCTGCTGCCAGGTTGATCCAGACCATCGGATTGTCAGGTGCGAGCTCACACGCCTTCTCGAGCACCGGCACCGCCTGTCGATGCCGGCCTTGCAGGATGTATGCTCCGCCGAGGTTGATGGCCGCATCGACATTGTCGGGATCGAGCTCCCAGGCCTTGTGGAGCAACACCGATGCCTCGGCCGCGCGGCGCGCCGCGAGCAGGCTGGTGCCCTCCGTCATCAGCCGCTGCACGCGCTCGGCGCGACTGAGGCCGCCGGTCTCCTTGCGGCGTGACTGGGTGAGGTTGCGGGCTGAAGGGGCCTTGCTCATGACGCCTGCAGCGCCTCGCGGCGCCCCGCCCTATTCATCGTCGTCATCCTAGTCGTCGCCGTCCTCGTCGCCGCCGTCGTCGCCGGCGTCATCCCAATCGCCATCTTCGTCGTCGTCGAGTTCGTCATCTTCGTCGTCGAAATCCACATCTTCATCGTCGCGGAGGAAGTCGTCATCGAGTCGGAAGTCGTCCCCGGCGAAGACATCGTCGTCGTCGTCGTCTTCTTCGTCGTCGTCGTCTTCTTCGTCCTCGTCTTCGTCCTCGTCGTCGAGCCGCCCGGCCCGGCCGCCAGCACGCGCTGTCCCAGGCTCATAGACCATGAGCGCGTCATCGACCGACGCACTGCCGAAGCTGAGCTCGTCCAGCGCGTCCTCCGCGGCCTGGGCCAGCGCCTCGTCGTCGCCGCGCAGCACTGCCTTCAGCACGCGCCTGGCATCCGGCCCGCCGATCTTGCCCAGCGCAACCACCGCCGCCTCGCGCACGGTGCTGTCGACGTCTTCGATGCGCTCGACAAGGCGCCCGACCGCACTTCTGAGCCCCATCTCGCCCGCGGCCTGGGCGGCCTCGAAGCGCATGGCCGGCTCGTAGCTGTCCATTTCCGCGAGCACCAGCTTGGACCAGCGACTGTCGGCCGTGCGGCCCATGGCAAACAGTGCGCTCTGCCGCATCAAGGCATCGTCGTCGTAGTACGCGTTGCGGATCATCTCGTTGATGCCGTGCGACTCGCAGCAGGCCAGGCCCTCCAGCGCGCGGCGGCGCACATCGTTCACCTCGCCCGTTCGGAACCAGGCCTCCCGCAGGGCCTGCTCGGCCTGCTGGACCGGCTTCTCGTCGATCTCACCGAGCGCGCCCAGCATCAGGTAACGGCCCAACGAGACCGCGGCCGTGGCGCGCACCTCGGTCACCGGGTCTCCCTGCAGGAGAGCGACGAGGGGCAGGATCAGATTGGTTCGCTCGTCCTCCCAGAGCCCCTCGATGGCCAGCTTCCGCACGCGGCCGTCGGGGTCGCGCAGCAGCGCGCGCAACACAGCGTGGAAGTTGAGATGGATGTTGGCCTCAGCCTGCTCCACCATGAAGCCGACAAGCTCGTGGCGTCGTTCCCCATCCATCTCGTCCCAGGCGCGCTCGAAGGCGGTCACCCGGTCGCGCGTGGCATCCGACAGGGTAAAAAGGTCGATGGACCGGACCGGCCGTCCGGTGTCGGTCAGTTGCTGCAGCAGAGCGTCGAAATCTTGTGTCATCACCTGTGAGACTGCTTCTTTGATATTCCCCGTTGGACTCCGGGATCGAGTCGCCTCAGTTCCAGTACAACGTCCGGGACGCACTGGACGGGCTCAGCAGGATATCCCTCTGGCCGCCCTGTCCGTCCGTCGCCACCTGCACCACCCGCACGGACCAGCTATATTGGCGCGTCGGCTGTTGGTCCGCCTTGCCGAACAGCCAGGCGGGCATGCGGATACTGGTGGCCGTGGTGCGAACCTCGGAATACTCCATCGGTGCGCCCCCTTCGCTCCAGCGGATGGAAACCTGGTACAGCGCGCCGGGCGGCAGCCCATCCACGGGCGACCATTTCAGCTCGATATCCGCATCGAGGCCCGAGTAGGGGGTCTGATCCGCCGGATTCAGCAGCTGCGGCGCGGGCAGCAGCACGATCGGCGTCGGTGCTGCCGTGGGCGTTGCCGCCGGCCTGGCCGGCGCAGCGGTGGGGGCTGCAGCGGGCGGCACGGAACCGCCCTGTGCCGGAATCACAAGCACCTGGCCCACGTTGAGCCGCGACGAACCGGTCAGGCCGTTCGCTGCTGCCAGGTCCTGCCACAGGAGCCCGTAACGGGTGGCGATGCTGGACAGGCTGTCACCGGACCTGACGGTGTACGTGGTCCCAGCCACAGGAGCCGGCGCCGCGGTGGGCGGCGCCGCGGTCGGCGGCGCCGCGGTCGGCTCCGGTGTCGCGGTTGGTTCAGGCGTCGCGGTCGGCTCCGGCGTCGCGGTCGGTTCGGGCGTCGCGGTCGGGTCCGGCGTCGCAGTCGCTTCGGGAGTTGCCGTGGCAGACTGGCTCTGATCTGGAGTCTCGGTGGGCTGGCGGAGAAGGGTCGGCGTCGCGGCGGGCACTTGCGCGGCCATCGGGGCTGGTGTCCCGGCGACCTGGGCCACCAGCGGCGCCGCTGTCGGCTCGACTGAGGGTGTTGCGGCCGGCTCAGCCGGGCCCAATACCCGGACGACACCGGCGATGCGGTCGCGCGCCGCGCCGATGTCCTCCATGATGCGCTCCACAGGCAGCTCGCCCAGGCCCCACAGTGCCGCGACCGCGATCACTGCCAGGCCCGCGAGCCACAGGCCCCACCGCGGCCCGGCGGACCGAACATCCCGGCCGCAATGCGGGCACACGGTCAGCCCCAACGGGACGCGACCGTGGCATCGGGCGCAGCGTACTGAGCTGAGACTGTGGCGCTGGCGGGCGCCGCACTCGGGACAGACAACGACTCCCTGATGAAGAGGCGCCCCGCAGCGTCGACAGTACATAAGATCCTATCCTCAATGACCTGAGAGTACCGGAGCCATCACCTACGGCAAACCTAACGAGGGGAACGTGCCGTTGATCAGCGAGCTGATTTCGCGCACCGTCAGCATCCCAACGAGCAGGAGGAGCAACCCGAACCCAACCAGGTGCACCATCCCCTCGCGCGCCGGCTCGATGCGCCGGCCCCGCACCACCTCGACCGCCAGGAACAACAGCCGGCCGCCATCCAGCGCAGGGATCGGGAGCAGATTCGTCAAGCCCAGCGCGGCACTGATGGCCGCGATGAAGTAGAGAATCGGCTGAATGGAATCAGTGCGCAGACCGTAGCGCACAAACTCGCCCGTCGTCGCGGCGATGCCGACCGGCCCCATGAAGCCGGCATCCCCGATGGGGCGGCCTTGCCGGAGCAGCATGGCCGGGATCGAGAAGGTGCTATAGATGATGTTCCCCAGCTGGCGCACGCCGGCCCAGGCCGCCTCCCAAACCCGCGTCGGCCGCGTGGCCACGCCGATCTGGACGCCCAATGCACCTTCGTTCTGCGGCGGATCGACCCTGGGGGTCACCACAATGTCCACAGTAGCATCCGCCGCGCCGCCCACGCCGGGGCGGATCACGGTGTACGTGATCGGCGTCCCCAGGTGCGCGGACGTGTAGTTCTGGAGGTCGATCAGAGAGACGATCGACTGGCCGCCGGCCGAGATGATGCGATCGTTCACCTGCATGCCGGCCAGCTCAGCCGGCGAACCGGGAGCCAGGGCATTGATGATCGCGCCGGGCTTCGATTCGTCCGGCACACCCTGCAACAGCGCCACGATGCTGAACAGCACGATGGCCAGGACGAAGTTCATGCCCGCGCCCGCGACAAGCGTGATGAAGCGACCCCAGCGCGAGGCGGCAGCAAAGCTGCCGGGCTCCGTCGGATCATCTTCGCCGCGCATGCGCGCAAAGCCGCCGAACGGGATGGCATTGATCGTATAGACGGTGCCGCCGCGCTCGAACAACGTCAGGAGTCGCGGAGGGTAACCCAGGCCAAACTCCTCAACCACGATCCCGTTGCGCTTCGCAGCGATCAGGTGTCCCAGCTCATGGACAAAAACCACGATGCCCATCACCAGGACGAACGAGAGAACTGTCAGTAGCATCTAACCCTCATATTTGCTCCACCCCCGAGCCCCAGGCCAGAGAGTGGACTTTTATTATACCCACGCACATTCTATCCGCAAAAGGCGCCCGAATCAGCAGCCATGCTTCCCTAATCAGGGCGCTGATGCGATGAGGCGGGTGCCCCCGGGTTGCTGCGGATCTGCCAGAATGCCGGACAGCGCGCCGGGCGCCAGCCCGGACAGGATATGGACGGCCTCCAGGCCCGGCGTCGACGCGGCCAGCGCCAATCCCTGGCGCACCTTGGCCAGCATCCCGCCGGTCACATCGACCCCGCGCGACCCGCCCAGGGCCTCTTCCACGCCCGCAAGCGTGTCCGCCGTGATGACGGGAATGACCTCGCCCCGGATGCCGGACGCCGGGTCTGCGGTGAGCACGCCCGCGACCTCGCCCAGCAGCAGGATACGCGCCGGCCGCAACCGCGGGGCCAGGTAGGCGAAGATCTCCTCGGTGGAGATGATCGTGCCCCCGCGCACCTCATCCAGCGCCACATCGCCGTGGACCACCGGCGCCAAGCCGTGCGACAGGGCCGCCACCAAAGGACGCTCGGCCATGAAGCGCAGTTCCCCGTCATGGCAGAGCGCCGAGGCGGAAGGCTGAACCCGCAGCGCAGGCACGCCGGCGGCCCATAGGGCATCGACGACGAGTCGATTGAGCTCGCTCGCCACGGCGGCCGTCTCCGCGTAGCCGCGCCATTCCTCCGCGGTGCGCACCCCTGCCCGCGTGCCGTAGCGGCTGGCCGTGACGTGGCCGAACGACCCGCTGCCGTGGCCGATCAGGAGCCGCAATCCCGGCGACGCGGAGCGCGCGGCCGCGATCTCGCGGGCCAGCCGCGCCAGCACGTCCGCGCGGAGGGCCTGCGGTGCGGTCTTATCGGTGATGAGCGACCCACCGAGCTTCAGGAAGACCAGTTCGTCCACACGCGTTGTCCCCGGTCGCGCCACTTCTGCCCGGAGCCTCAAGCCCGGGAGATCGTCACGCGGCCGTCATCGACCACGACCCAATCGCCCGTCTCGATCGCGCTGATGTCGACGCGATCCACCATCGGGATGTCGCCGATGATCGCGCCCACCGCGACGATCGCCTCGCTCTCCGCGTTGATGATTGCGACCGGACCCGCGCCGTTGCGCGCCAGGCGCAGGACGGTGTAGGAACCGACCGTGCTGCCCTTGCCGGTCGGGAAGACCAGCACCTTCCCGCGGATCGACTGGCCCTGCAGGGGATGGCCTGGTTCCAGCACGACGCCGGTGTCGGGGTCCACGCCGCCCAGGAAACCGATGGGCGCGGGCGACACGAGCGCGGCGCCTTCCGCCCGCCCCGCCTTGATGACACGCGCCTCTATCGTCACAGATGATGACATTGCACGACCTACGCCTGAAGTTCGCCCAGGGCGCGCTGCACTGCCCGCAGCAGCACCTCGTCTTCGTCGGGCTGCACCGTCCGCAGATCCAGCAGCAGCCTGCCGTCCGCGATGCGCGCGACGACGGCCGGAGTCCCTTCCCGCAGGCGCGCCGCCGCGGCGGCCGGCGCGGCCACGGCCAGCGCGACCGAGATGCCCGGCAAGGCCTCGCCCGGCAGCGAGCCGCCACCGACCGTCCCCTCCGACGGGACGACCGTCGCGGAGAGATTGCTGCCGCGCAGCCGCGCAGCCAGGTCGGCAGCGCGCTCGGCCAGCACCTCCCGGGGCGTGGCCATCATGCGCCAGACCGGAATCTCGCGTTCGGCCTCGCCGCGCACGTAGTGCAACAGCGTCGCCTGGAGCGCGGCCAGGGTCGATTTGTCCACGCGCAGTGCACGCGTCAGGGGATGCTGCCGCAACTCGCGGACCAGGTCCGCGCGGCCCACGATCAGCCCCGCCTGGGGTCCGCCCAGGAGCTTATCGCCGCTGAACGTGACGATGTCGGCGCCGGCCGCAACGCTCTGCTGCACCATCGGCTCCGGCGCAAGGCCGTAGCGCGCGGTATCGATCAGCGTGCCGCTTCCCAGGTCGTCCACCACAAGCACGCCGGCCCCGTGGCCCAGCGCAACCAGCTCCTCCAGGGGGACCTCGGCCGTGAACCCGATTTGCTTGAAGTTGGAGGAGTGCACGCGCAGCAGGAGCGCAGTCTCCGGACCGATGGCCTCCTGGAAATCGCGGGGATGGGTTCGATTCGTCGTGCCCACCTCGACCAGCCGTGCACCGCTCTGGCGCAGCACATCGGGAATCCGGAATCCGCCGCCGATCTCGACCAGTTGGCCGCGCGAGATGACCACCTCGCGGCCCCGGGCAAGGGCGGAGAGGACGAGGAAGACCGCGCCCGCGTTGTTGTTCACCACCAGGGCAGCCTCGGCACCGGTCAGATCGCGCAGGAGCCCCTCCGCGTGGACGTAGCGCGAGCCCCGGCTGCCCGCATCCAGATCATACTCGAGGTTGGTGTAGCCCTGGGCCACCTGGTCCATCGCCTCGCGCGCGGCATGCGACAGCGGGGCTCGCCCCAGGTTCGTGTGGACGATCACGCCGGTTGCGTTGATGACCGGAAAGAGCGTGCCCCGGACTGCCGTCGCGGCGCGTTCGAGCGCATCGGCGACGAGCGACGCCGTGTCGGGCACGTCCTCGCCCCGGGCGACCCCTTCGCGCGCCGCTGCCAGCGTCGACCGGACCGCGGCGACGACCGCCTGCCGGCCGTGGGCCTCGATCGCGGACTGCAGCTCCCCGTGCGCCAGCAGACGCTCGACGCTTGGCAGTTGACGCCGGTTGTCAGATGGTTCCCCCATCGGTTTGACCACGAGACTCCCTCCAGCTTTTCAGGGCTATGAAACAAAAACCTGGTCTGCACACGTGCGGGGCAGGACCAGGTAGGCGAAGCGGATGGGCGAAAAGGGACTCGAACCCCTGACCTCCTCGGTGTAAGCGAGGCGCTCTAACCAGCTGAGCTATTCGCCCGAACCCGGCCATTATACCCCACAGCTGACGTTAGGCAAGAACCGGTCCATCACGCCAGGATATCGTCGTCAGGCGGCGCGGGTGGCTCGTACAGGACCTCGCGCGAGCGACCGCCGCCCTCGTCCTCCGCGACCGCGCCCATATCTTCGAGCTGGTCCATCAGCCGGGCCGCGCGCGGGAACCCGATGCGCAGCTGCCGCTGGAGCAGGCTGGTCGACACCCGCGTGCGCGTCTCGAGCAGCTTCAGCGCCTGCTGCAGGAGCTGGTCCTCCTGGTCGCCGGGCGTGAAGCCGGCCCACGGCGCCACCACAGGCATCGGCTCGGTCTCCGGCCGCGTGTTCCAGAAGTCGACGAGGCGCTCGATCTCGCGATCCGACACGTAACAGCCCTGGATGCGTGCCAGCTTGGCCGAGTCCGGGGCCATGAAGAGCATGTCTCCGCGGCCGAGCAGCTTCTCTGCGCCAGGCGTGTCCAGGATGACGCGGCTGTCGATCTGGGTCGTCACGGCAAAGGCGATGCGCGCGGGGAAGTTCGCCTTGATGAGCCCGGTGATCACGTCGACGCTGGGCCGCTGCGTGGCCAGAACCAGGTGGATGCCGGTGGCACGCGCCATCTGGCCGAGGCGGCAGAGCTGGCGCTCCACGTCCACGGCTGCGGTCATCATCAGGTCAGCCAGCTCATCGATCACCAGGACCACGTATGGCAGGGGCTGCCGCGTGCGCGAACGCTGGGCCTTGCGATTGTACTCCAGGATGTTGCGCACGCCCACATCGGAGAAGAGCCGGTAGCGGTCGTCCATCTGCAACATGAGCCACGAAAGCGCGCCCGCCGCCTGGGACGGATCGGTGATCACCGGCCCGAGAAGGTGCGGGATGCCGTTGTATCCGGGCAACTCCACCATCTTGGGATCGACCATGACGAAGCGCACGGTCTCCGGTCCGTTGCTCATCAGCAGGCTGGTCACGATCGCGTTGACGCAGACCGATTTGCCCGACCCCGTGGCGCCCGCGATCAGGAGGTGTGGCATCCGGGCCAGGTCGGCCACGACCGGATCGCCCGACACGTCACGGCCGAGCGCGACCGCGAGCGGGGAGCGCAGGGAGAGAAACGCGTCTGACTCCAGGATGTTGCGCAGGCTCACCAGCACCTTGGCCATGTTGGGCACCTCGATGCCGACGTACGGGCGGCCGGGCACGGGCGCCTCGATGCGGAGCGAGGCCGCGGCCAGCTCGAGCGCCAGGTCATCGCGCAGCCTCAGGATGCTCTGCACGGAAACGCGGCGGTGGATCAGCTCTCCATCCCGCTCCCGGACGATCTCGCCCGGCTCGATGCCGAACTGGGTGACCGTCGGACCTTCCTTGATGCTGACGACCTCCACCGGCACGCCGAAATCGGCCAGGGTCTGCTTGATCAGCTGGGCGCGCTGGCGGGCATCCGCGGAGTAGGCCGCCGAGCCCAACTGCCCGTGGACCGCCGCATCTTCACGCAGCAGCGCCATCGGGGGCAGCCACTCCGGCCGCTTGACCAGCCGTTCGTTGCGCGGCCTGCGGCGGCGGGAGAGGTCTTTGGCCTTCACAGGGGGCTCGGACGCCGCTACTGCGGCGCGGCGCGACGACGCGGGGGAGCGTTCGGAGATCACGGCGTCGGGCTCGGGGCCGGCGTCTGCCGCGCGATCGCGGCGGCCTGCGAACCATGCTCTGGCGCGGCCGGTCGCGTCCTGGAGGGCTGCCGCAAGGTGCTGCCCGACGGTGGCGGCGCTCGGCAACTGCGCCAGCCATGCGCGGGCCTGGGGCAAGGGCAGCCGCGCACGCAGCCAGTCCAACCAGGAGGCCGGCAGACTGTGCACGAAACCGGCGAGCGAGCCGATCGTCAGGAGAACGAGGGCGATCCATGCCAGGACGCGGGGAAGAACGACATCTAACGCCTGGCTGACGCCCCACCCGGCCAGGCCCCCGCGCTTGCCGAGCAGCGCTTCGGCCAGGCTGTCGGCCGCGCCCAGGTGGCTCACGCCAAGCAGGCACAGGACGAACAACTCGGCCCAGGCAACGGCCTGCCATCGCAGCGTCCACCGCCGGCGATCGGCCTCCACGAGGGCCAGGCCGCCCGCGAAAAGTGCGGCTGGCGCGAGAAACGCGCCCCATCCGAGGAAGATCTTCAGGGGCGGGGCCGCGTTTCCCAGGTCGAACATGAGCAGGAACAGGGCCACCGGCGCGAGCCCTGCCATAGCCCACCCGACCCAGACCTGCGTGTTCCGGTTCAAATCACTGTTCCCGTCGCTGCAGCGGGCGCCCGCGCCTCAAAGCGACTGATCCTCCACCGGAGGAAGGGACTGCGCGCTGTAGCGCACCGTGTTGTCCGTAGGCCGGAGCGTCAGGGCGATCCGGCGCTTGACTGCATCGACGCCGATCACACGGGCGCGCACGCGGTCGCCCTCCGAGATGACGTTGCGCGGATGCATGAAGCTGCCCTCTGCCAGCTCTGAGACGTGGATCAGGCCTTCCAGCCCGTTCTCGACGCGTGCAAACGCACCGAAATTCACCACATTCGTAATGACCGCTTCCACGACCTGCCCGGTGCGATAGCGCTCTTCGACGCCCTGCCACGGGTCCGGCATGAGCCGCTTCAGGCTCAGGGCGACCTTCTGTGCCCCCGGATTGGCCTCCAACACCAACACGTCAACCCGATCTCCCGGATTCACAACGTCAGACGGCGCATTGACGCGGCCCCACGACAGCTCGGAGATGTGGATCAGTCCCTCGAAGCCGCCCAGGTCGACGAATGCGCCGAACGGGCACAGGCTGGTGACCATGCCCTGGAGCACCTGGCCCGACTGCAAAGACGTCAGCAGCTCGGCCCCGGCACCCGTATCCCGCGCCAGCCGTTCGGAGAGGATGAGGCGGCAGCGGCTGCGGTCGATCTCCACGACGCGCACGGTCAGGGTCTCGTTCATTCTGGACGCCAGGCCCGCTGCCCGCTGTTCCTGCGATTGGCCGGGGAGCGGCATGACCAGGTGTGAGGCAGGAATGAAGCCCTGGAGGGCGCCGAAATCGGCGAGCAGGCCGCCCCGGTTGAAGCCGGAGACGCGCACTTCTGCTGCCTCATCGGATGCCTGCAGTGCTTCCGCCCGCTGCCAGTCCTCCTCGCTGTCCGCACCCGCCATCCCTGACCAGCGGCGGGCGTTGGCCAAGCCATCCGCCTGGGTTGAGTTGTGGGGGTCGACGGCCGGACGGGGGGGTTCCGGTTCGTCTTCTATATCGCGCAGCAATGCTGCCCAATATGCATCGTCCATCTCAATACTCCTGTTACCGGTACTTCTGAGTCTTTCTCAATGATCGCACGGCCTGCCACAGTTGCTGATCCTGTGTTTCACTCATCCGCTTCTATCCGCTCTTTGGCCACATCTTCGTCCGACACAGCGGCTTCCATCTCGGCTAGAGTGCGCGCAACTGCTGCCACGGCGACTCGCTGCTTGCGATACAGGTCGGACTCGCTCATCGACAATCGCCGGGCAATATCGAGGACCCGTTGACCCTGTATGAAACGCAGATCCAGTATATTGTACACCAACCACTCCGAAGCCGTAAGCTTGCGCTCCCCCGGTGGACGTTGGCGTTCGATCGCCTCCTGCAGCACCGAGCGCAGCGCGCCGGTGATGTTGCCTTCACTCGCCTTAAGGCGGCGGCGCACCAGCTTCAGGTCAAGCAGCGGGCTCTCCGTCAGCTTGGGTCCACCCCAATAGTGGCTGAGCGCGTCCTTCACCCACTGCTGCCACGTGGTCTGCGCGAGCAACTGCTGCGTATCTCCGGGAGACTCGGTCGACACCATGTCCGGCGAGGGCAGCGGCGCCGCATAGCGGACCGCGCCGCGCCATTCCTGGATACGTTCCAGGTCGGGCAGGATGCTCTGAAGCGTGGCGAAGACACCTTCCTGCACGTAGCGGTCGGCCATGGCAGCCGCAGCCTGCATCAGAAGGGCCTCGGCCTCGGCGCGCTCGTCATCGTCCATCTCAACGCGGGCGGTCCGGGCCACGACGGCCAACAGGCCCAGCAGCTTCGCGCCATCCTGGCTGCGCAGCGGGCAGAACCAGAAGCCGGTGTCGGAGTAGAACGACGGTCCTTCGGCCTCTTCGTCGTCGCCTGATGTGGCGGCGAAGTGCTGCCACATCTGCTGGGCCTTGGCGGTCGCAGCATAGGACGCGGGCATGTGCGGATCTCCGGCCACCGCCTCGATGCGCAGGCCGTCACCGGTCTGCACCATGACGAACCCGTTCGGCACGCGCAGCAGCTCGCACAGGCTGATGAGTATGTTGGCCAGAAACTGGCGCAGGTCGCTCGACGTCAGCAGCCGGCTGTCCAGCGTCTGGATCCAGGTGATCTCCTCCCGGTCCTCCGGGTAGAGCAGCCGGTCGATCAGCGGCTTGGCAAGGTTAACTGCCAGCTGGCCGATCACCATCACGCCGACGACCGCGAAGATGAGCGCGGTATCGCGCGGCAGGCCGAGGATCGTTTCCACGCGCGGGATGGTCAGCATGACCACGATCACCGCAGTGCCGACGATGGGACCGCGCAGGAGATAGTGCAGCAGGTCGTGCTTGATGACGCGCTCGGGCGACAGCACCCCGAGGTAGGTCACGCTGTAGGCCATCACGACCAGCATGGTGCCCACCGCGAAGTTGCCCACGAGCGCCAGCAGCAGGATGAGCACGGACGGCAGGTTCTCCGTCGACCCGGACGTGAGCAGATAGGGAAACACGCCGAGGCCGGGCGCCGCGAAGGAGAGGGTCAGGTAGGTCATGCGGCGCCGTGCGGTGGGGGTAAGGCAGCGGCGCCGCGCGCGATACACGTTCCAGGCGCCATAGATGGCCGTGGCCAGAAAGTAGGCGAAGAAGAACGGGAAGAGCGGGCCGGCCGACAGGTGGGGCACCGTGGGCGCAAAGGGCCGGTCAACCACCAGCAGATCGGTGAACAGGGCGAGCAGGACGAGCGCAGAACTGATGATGTAGCTGGCCGCGACCACGGCCCGGCGGCGCAGGGACCAATGCCACGTGGTGCGCAGCACGGCATCGGAGAAATCAAGGTAGGCCGCGGGCACCATCGCGATCCCGATCCACTGGACGCGGAGCCAGACAAACGCGGCATGTGTGGCTTCCACGCGGGCGCTGATGATGTCCACGGCGAATACGACCAACACGCAGGCGAGAAGCACGCTGAACGTCTGGGCCACCGCACTGCGCAGGTTCCGGGTCAGCATGAACCCGAGAAGCGAGAATGCCGTGATGACGATGGCCGATGAGAGAAGGAGATTGGCGAATTCCAGGATCACGGGCCAGGTCAGGCCCGACGACTCAATCATTCCTACAATCCACGCACAAAATACAGGGCGATATCTCTGCTTCGGTAGAAACGCTCGTTATAGCCACAAAAACGGAATCCGTGCTTCTGCAGGAACTCGATCGCCGGGTAGTTCTTGCTCTGCACCGCAGTCATGATCTGTCCCAGTCCCTGTTGCCGCGCATGCTGCAGGCCCCGCGTCAGGAGCGCGCTGCCGATGCCCTGCCGGCGCTGTTCGGGTGCAATCACCAGGTGGTGTAGCCAGGCCAGCCCTTGATCGGGCTGAGTTTCCTGGTCGATGTAGCCCAGCACGCGGGCAGCGACGGCCGCCACCATGATGAGATCCCCGCGCTGTTGGTGCGCGAGCAGCGCCTCGCTCCAGCCGGGATACTCGACCTGCATGGCGCGCGGCAGCTTCGCGACCTGGAACCGCGTGACGACCTGGTTGCCCTCTTGCTGCTGGACGATCTGCCAGACGTGCTCGGTCTCGTACGACCCATCCAGCTGCAGGCACCCTGTCAGATCGCGTAAGTCGGCCCGATAGATATGCATGCCTGATTTTAGCATTGTGCGGATGTGCGCGCAAAGCCGCGCATCCGCATGTCTGGCCCAGTCTCCGTCTGATGCGGTTGTGGGGACGTCGCACGCGAATCCGGTTGCAAAGACGTTGCATGCAACGTCTCTACGGTCTGGTCCGGCGGCGCCGGTCTCGGATCTGCTCCTGGTAGAAAGCAAACAGGCTGCGGTCCTGCCCCTCGCCCCAGGCCATCGGCACGCGGCACACATCCAGCCCGAGGCCGTCGTCCTTGCCCGCGGCCTGCGTCAGCCCGACCTCCGTGCCGTAGAAGATGATGGGCGGGCCGGGCAGCTGCATCTGCACCGCGACTGCGCGGCGCAGCGCGTCTGTGTCGCCGCCCGCGATGTAGAGAAAACGGTCCATGTCATGGTTGTCGACGAACGCCGGCATCAGGAAGTTGGGGGGAAAGTAGCGGACGTGCCGCGCGAGGAACCGCGCCAGGTCGTCCTCGGTGCGCGTGCGGAACGCGTAGGTGCGGCGGAGCATCTCGCCCGCGTGGAAATCGAGGCAGCCGTCCAATCGCCCCACGTAGGTGCGCTGCACGTCGGGCGCGTCGATCACCTCGCCGAAGCAGTAGCAGTCGGGCCGCTCCGCCTTGCATGCGGTCCAGAAATCGGCCCAGAAGTCCGGACCGGGACCGTTGGCGTAGTCCAGCCGGTAGCCGTCGATGTCGAACTCGCGCAGCCAGTAGCGGGCAATGTCGATCAGCCAGCTCCGCGCACCGGCATCGGCCACGTTCACCTCGGGCATGGAGGCCACGCCGGAGAAGGTGCGGTAGCCGATGGCCGAATCGTCGAAGGTGAACCAGCGCCGGTAGGGGCTCTGCGGGTCTGCCTGCGCGGCGCGGAAGATCGGGTGGCGGTTCGATACGTGATTGCACACCATGTCCAGCACGATCCGGATGCCCCGGGCGTGCGCGCGATCGACCAGCCCGGCCAGGGCCTTCTCACCGCCCAGCCTCGGCTCGACGCGCATCGGGTCCACCGCGTCGTAGCCATGGTGCGAGTTGCTCGCGAAGATGGGGGTCAGCCAGATGCAGTCCGCGCCGAGCGCTGCGATGTGGTCCAGGTTCTCGGCCACGCCCCAGAGGGTGCCGCCCCACACCGCGCGCAGATCGGTGGTCTGGCGCCAGTCGCGGCCCGCGCCGGGGCTGAACCGATCGACGAAGATCTGGTAGATCACCGCGCTGCGCGCCCAGTCCGGCGGCCCGAGCCGGTCGACCGGGCAGACGAACGTGTGGCCGCCGCCCTCCCCCTGCATCGTGGGCACGGCCAGCGCCGGGCCGTGGAAGAACGCATGCGCCGCAGCCTCCACCACGTCCAGCACCCGCGGCCAGTCCGCGAACAGTTCCGGGCCGTCGCCCTGCCACGCGCCGATGCGATAGCGGATGCGGGTTCCTTCGCCCTGGGCAGGCAGGACGCCGCGCCAGGCCGTCCCGTAGCCCCAGGCCAGGGTATCCCACGCGATCTCCTGCTGCTGCAGGAGCAGAACTTCCCCGTTGGCGGGAACCCCGCGGCTGCCCGCAGGCTCGCTGCCGTCCACCGTATAGTAGCACGCCACAGCATCGGCAGAGAGGTCCGCCCCGGTGCGCACGGTCACGGTGATGGGCTGGCCGGGCAGGGGATCGCGCGGTTCGAGGTCGTTGGCGTGCTGCAGACCGCGGCGGGCCGCGCGGTGATGGGTCAGCTTCAGCTCGTCAGTGGCCAGGGTGCCGAAGGTGAATTCTTCCATGTCAGTGCTCCGACTGCAGGATCATGCAGGCCATCACAAAAGAGCAGCCGGATGGCTGGGCTCCAGCACATCCGGCTGCGGCAGATACTGCATGCGAGGCGCAAGGCCCGGCCAGCAGGCCGTGCTAACCCTTGACACCGCCCAGGGTCAGGCCGGACTCGAAGAAGCGCTGCAGGTAGAGGAACAGCGCCGAAACCGGAATAATGATCATCACCGCGCCCGCCGCGAAGTAACCCCACGGCACGCTCTGGCTGTTCGCCAGGCTATACATGCCGGGGACCAACATCTTCGCCGAATCGGGCGCGGGCACCAGCACCGATGCGAAAACGAAGTCGCTCCAGCCTGCGAGGAAGGCAAAGAGGGCCGTCACCGCAAGCGCCGGCCGCGCCAACGGCAGGGCGATCAGCAGGAACGACTGGATCGGGCCAGCGCCATCGATCATCCCCGCTTCCTCAAGATCGATGGGAATGGTGTCGAAGTAGCCCTTCAGGTTCCAGGTGCAGAAAATCAGCGTGCCCGTCGTGTAAGCGAACACCAGGCCCAGCTTCGAGCCGTACAGCCCCAAGGCTGACAGCAGCTGCGCGACGGGGATCAAGGACAACACGCCGGGAAACGCCTGCAAAGCCAGGAAGAAGATCAGGCCGAGCTCACGCCCTTTAAAGCGAAAGCGCGAGAAGGCGAATGCAGCCGATGTGGCGAAAAGCATCGAGCTA
>CAZMIS010000008.1:0-29601 GCA_964566325.1 uncultured Anaerolineales bacterium | reverse complement strand
GTCAGCGTGGCCGCAGCGCCCCGCGCCTGCGTCTATGCCTGGGTCGACTGGGCCGGCGACGGCTTCGGCGTGGGCAGCGATTCGACGGCCCAGGGCACGGTGACGAGCACGGGCATCCTGGAGCTGGCGTTCACGAACAACCTGCCGGCCAAGGGCGCGTTCCCACCGGCCGCCTACCTGCGCCTGCGCGTCGTTTCAGGGCCCTTCGGCTGCGCGCCGCTGGGCGCGCCGGGCGTCTGGGCCGTCGGCTGGTGGCCCGACGGCGAGGTGGAGGACCACATCCTCTACTTCGGCCCGAACGCTGTGAATATCTCCGGTTTCGCGGCTGTGCCGGCCGCATCGGCGTGGCCCGCGGCTGCGGGGCTGGTCACGATCCTCGGGCTGGCCGGGGTGGGCCTGCGACGACGGCGCGCCGCCGCGGCGGCGGCGACTGACGATTGAGAATTGAAGATTGAAGATTGAAGATTGAAGATTGCGGGGGTGGGTCAGGCATGCCTGGCCCACCCCTGTCGCGTCCCCCTAAGAAACCCCATCAAAGATATGGATTGACAATCATTGCGGAATACGCGACAATCGCACCGAGGCTTTCGTGTTCATCTCGCTGAAGCTGCCCGTCAGCAAGGGCATGCAGCGGCCAGGCACGCAACCGGGACAGGCGAGCCTGGCTCCATCTATCAGAAGGCCAAGGACGGAGGAAGCGCCATGATAGGGAGAAGACTGGAAGTGGAGCCGGCCTGGCGGAGCAGACTGGCTCGCGGGTCGGCACTGGGCCTGACCCTGGTCGCGGTTTGTGCTGCCATTGCCCTTGCCGGGCCGCTGGCAGATCCTGTGCCAGGGGTCAACTACGAGGAGGGCAACTTCTGCGTCCAGGACTACCGGTCCGGCGCAGTCTGCGAAGCCAACGACGTCCGCATCGCAAGCGTCGTGCCGACGATCGAAGAAGCGTGTCTCACCGCGCAGGACACGGCGACCGTTCAGTTCAAATTCGAGTTCGTGGCGGGCGCGAGCGAACGCTACGATATCGGCCTGTTCGTTGCCACGGACGGCGGCTCTGCGCTCAGCGGTGACTCCTGCTATCATGACTATCTGCAGCCGGCGAGCGCTGAGGGACCTTGGGATCTGCTTAGCGGCAGCGGTCCTTTCAAGGATCTCGAGACAGGCGATTTCTGCGCGGACATCGAGCAGGGCGCTACCAACTACTACCTGAGCCAGGTGCCGATCACGGTCCAGTGCATGGACGCGGATGACGACGGCGTGGTGGACCCCTTCAGCGTCTGCACGAGCTGGGACAATAACGCAGGCCAGGCGTGTAATGACGTGAAGGGAGCATTCCCGGGTACACCATCCAAGTGCCGCTGTGAGACAGGCATGCCGAACCCGCCGATCCTGCTGTACGAGGGTTACGACTGGGGCGATCTGCCGGATAGCTACGCCACGCTGAAGGCCACGGACGGCGCCCATCACGCCATCCAGGACGTGGACCAAGATGGCGTGCCCGACACCCAGGGCGGCGTGCCGGCAGTCTGGTTGGGTGAGACGATTGACTACTCACCACATGCGGAGACGGATGGTATGCCGGATCCGGCTGCGGCGGGCGATGACCTGGCCAATACAGACGACGAGGACGGCGTGACACTGCCCCCGGACAACTGGACGCATGAAACCGGCGGGCAGATCAACGTGGAGATCAATAGCTCAACCGGCGAGTGCACGGGCTGCACGTTGGGGTTCTGGTTTGACTGGAATGGCGATGGCGACTTTGGCACGGCCGACGTGCCCGATGCCGATGAGTGGTACACCGCGCCGGTAGTCTTCGGCAACCAGACGCTGTCGTTCGCCGTGCCAGAGGGCGTGTTCCCGGCCTCCATCTATGCCCGCTTCCGCCTCTACGGCGGGTCCTACGTGGGCCCGATCGTGCCGGCAGGGCTGGCGGTCAACGGCGAGGTGGAGGACTACGTCTTTACCTTCGGTCCGAACGCAGTGAGCCTCTCCGGCCTTGCTGCCGGACCGGCCGCATCGGCGTGGCCCGCGGCTGCGGGGCTGGTCACGATCCTCGGGCTGGCCGGGGTGGGCCTGCGACGGCGGCGCGCCGCCGCGGCGGCGGCGACTGACGATTGAAGATTAAAAATTGAAGATTGAAGATTGCGGGGGTGGGTCAGGCATGCCTGGCCCACCCCCGTCGCGCCGGTGCGGCGCACTCGCCATTTTTAACGCGCTGAGGCCGGCATTTGCACCCCCCCAGATGCGCCTGCCGGCCCCAACTCCACCTTTTCCTCACCCCTCAGAAGTCCACTACCAGTAAACTCAACCCAATCACATCCTCGGTCGATACAGGGAAGGTGAAGCCCTTCTGCAATGTATCTTACTCACCCACCATTACGACACACATTACGAAACACATCACCGATCGCCTTCTCAGCCCGACCTGTTCACATCGTGCCGGCGCGCTCGCTCCCGTACGCGGCCACCTTGTCCAGCAGCCGCTCGAACTCGCTCGACTTGTCGAAGAAGTGATCCGCGCCCGCCTTGGTGCACTCGATCCGATAACGCTCGGTCGCCTGGTTGGTCAGCATCATGACCACTGTCTCGGGATGGGTGCGCTTTACCTGGCGCAGCACGTCGATGCCGTTGCGGATGGGACCCGACCCGGGCACCTTGATGTCCAGGATCGCGATGTCCGGCCGGTGCTCTTCCACCAGGCGCAGGGCGGACGACGCGTCCTCTGCCTGGACGATGCGCTCGACGGAGTCGATCTCCGCCAGCATCGAAGCCAGCAGGCTGCGGACGACGTTCGCGTCGTCCATCACCAGCACCGTTACTTTGTCTCCCATCTGCATCCCGATACCATTCATGGCCTCAGTCTAGACCAACCGCGGCTAAGAGTGTAGCAGAGGAACGCTGAGGAGGCCATCGGCGTACGTCCCATGGCCTTGTAGGGGTTTGTCCGACAAAGCACCGCGCTTGTCCAGAGGTCGCGCTTATCCGGGAGGGAGCTCGACGCCGACCGTCATCAGGGGGATCTTGACCTCGACGCGTGTGCCGCCGCCGGGGTTGTCCGAGAGGGTGACGGATCCGCCGAACTGCCGCGCGCGCTCCCGCATGCCGACCACGCCGAACGACCGGCGCTTCGGGTCCGGGTGCAGCCCCTTGCCGTTGTCCCGCACGGTCAGGATGAGGGAGTTCTCCTCCGTGCGCATCGCCACCTCGACGCGCGTGGCCTCGGCATGCCGCGCGACGTTGGTCAGCGCCTCCTGAAAGATGCGGAATGCGGCGGTCGCCAGATCCACGGACACGCTCTCCTCGTCGATCTCGCCGTCGAACGCCGTCTCCGCGCCGGTCCGCTTGGCGAATTGTCCCAGCTGCCATTCGATGGCCGCGGCCAGGCCGAAGTCGTCCAGGATGCCGGGCCGCAGGTCGGCCGAGATGCGGCGCACCGTCTGGATGGTCTCATCGACCAGCCCCAGCGTCTCCTGGAGGCGTTGGCCGGTGCGCTCCGGATCGCCGCGCAGCCCGCGCTCGACGCCGCGGAGCTCCATCTTGATGGCCGTCAGCAGCTGGCCCAGCTGGTCGTGGATCTCGCGCGAGATGCGCGTCCGCTCCTGCTCGATCGCGCGCATCAGCTCCTCGGACAGGCGGCGCAGCTCGGCCTGCGACGCGACGAGCCGGGTGTTGCTGACCAGCAACTGCTCGGTGCGCCTGGCGACGCGCGCTTCCAGGTCCGCATTCAGGCGTTGAAGCTGCGCCAGCAGCTGCTCGTTCTCCGCATCGCGCGCCTGCAGCGCGCCCGCCATCGAATCGAAGGCCTGCGCCAGTTCGCCGAGCTCGCTCCTGTCGTTTTGCAGCCCGGTGCGGGCGCTGAGGTCGCCCGCGCGCATGCGCAATGCCGCGTTTGCCACGCGCTTCGTGCGGCGCACGATCATCAGCTCCGCGCTCATCCACGCCGCGACGATCGCGGCCAGGCCGATCAGGCCCAGGCCGATCAGGCTGAACCGCTGCATCCGCTCGACGCCCGCATAGACGTAGTCCCGGCTGAGCCCCGCAAATACATAGAGGTCGGGCGCAGCCCCGTCGCCGATCGTGGTGAAGCTGAAGACCCGGAGGATGTTGTTGAGTCCGACGGCCTCGATCGTGCCTTCGCCCTGCGCCGCGGCGGCCTCGAAGAGCGCGAGGTGGGCCATATTCTGGCCCACGAATTGCTCTGCGCCGGGATGGCGCAGGAGCACGTCGCCGGTGCGATCCGCCAGGATCAGCGAGGTGTAATTGTAGAAGGGCGTCTCGGCCAGGCGCTCGCTCAGCTGCAGCACATCCACCCGGGCGCCGATGACGCCGGTCACCGCGCCGCCCTCATCCACCAGGGGGTACCCGACGGGCAGAACCGGCCGGCCGGATGCTTCGTCCGTCGCCAGGTCTCCGATGGCGAACCCCCGGGCCTCGACCGCGCGGCGATAGAATGCCTGGTCGGCCACCGGGCGCGTGGAGCCTCCGCTGGCGCCGTCGCTGTCGCAGCGCAGCGCACCCTCGCCATCGAAGATGCTCAGCCCGGCGAAGTCATCCGTCGCGTCCTGAAAGCGCTGCAGGCGTGCGCTGCAGGCGGCCACATCGGCCCCCCACAGCACCGGGTCATCGGCCAGCACCTTGAGTGACTCGTGAGCATTGGTGATGATCTCGGCGTATTGGCTCTTCAGAAGCTGCGCCATGGCCATGCTCTCCAGCCGCGCGGCCTCGAGCGCGCGCCGGCTCTCGAACGCGGAGAGCGAAAGCAACAGAATCAAGGTGGGCACCAGGGCCAGCAAGATCACGGCCACCAGCCGCGCACGAAGATTGGGGCGAAACACGCGGGTCAGCATCGAGGGTCAACAACCTCCGCCGCCATCATACCACAAAGACCCGATGCGCCGTCACTTTCCTCTATGCGTTCAGTTACATGCATCCCGCGTTGAGGGCGCATCGTTCTGTAGAGACGTTGCATGCAACGTCTCTACAACCGGGCCGGCCCCATCTCCGTTTTCGCGACATTGACTTGACAAGGCATTGCCTGTATAATCACGACGTCTTCCAATTCAGGTGATGGTCGATCCATGGGTGGCGGGAACCAAGCGCCGGCCATGCCATCAAGCCGCGTTGCACACCGATGATGCCCCAACGGCGAAAGGGGGTGGACAGCACCTGAAACCTCATGTTCGTGCTCCAGGTCGGCATTCCGGCATATCTGCCGTTGTCGTGTAACCGAACCGTTCCATTCACACAGGAGGAGCAGATACCTATGAAGCGTCTATTCGTCGTTCTGTTCGTCGTCACACTGGCTATGGCGCTGTCAAGTTGCGCCCCTGCCGCCACCACCGGGGGCGGCGACACCCTCAAGATCGGCCTCCAAGGTCCGCTGACGGGCGACTACGCCCTGGAAGGCCAGGGGTTCAAGAATGCGCTCGAGCTGCTGGTCGCACAGACCAACGATGCGGGCGGCATTCTCGGCAAGAAGGTCGAGCTCTTCATCGAGGACGACAAGGGCGATCCGAAGGAATCTGCCCTGGTGGCAGACCGCCTGGTCTCCAAGAAGGTCGTCGCAGTGATCGGCGGCTACAACTCCACCGCCACCGAGCCTGCCTCCGCGATCTACAACACGGCGGGCATCCTCCACATCACGCCGTCGTCCACCGCGGTGCGCCTCACGACCAAGGGATACAACCAGTTTTTCCGCGTGTGCTTCCTGGACGACCGGCAGGGCCTCTTCGCGGCCGAGTTCATGATCAAGGACATGGGCTACAAGAACATCGCCGTCCTGCATGACAACTCCACTTATGCCCAGGGCCTGGCCGAGGAGACCAAGCACTACATGGAACAGGCCGGCGTCGCTCCCATTTTCTACGACGCCATCAACCCGGATGACACCGACTTCAGCCCCACCCTGACCAAGATGAAGGCGCTGAACCCGGATGCCGTCTACTACTCCGGCTACTTCGCCCAGGGTGGTCTGCTGCTGAAGCAGGCCGCGGCCCTCGGCATGACGGCCAAGTGGCTGGGCGGCAACGCCATGAACAACACGGGCCTCATCCCGATCGCGGGCGTCGATAATGCCAAGGGCTTCATCGCCACGACCGAACCGCTGCCGGGCGACCTGGAGTACCCCGAGGCCAAGCAGTTCCTGGCGGACTACAAGGCAAAGTACAATGCCGATCCCACGAGCGTGTGGACCGTGATGGCCGCGGACGCGTTCCGCGTCATCAAGTATGCCATCGAGCAGACCAAGTCCACGGATCCCAAGGTGCTGGCGGAGTGGCTGCACAAAGACTTCAAGGATTACCCCGGCATCACCGGCCCGATCCTGAGCTTCGATGAGAAGGGCGACCGCACCGGCTCGATCCACAAGGCGTACGTCGTCGACGACGCGGGTAATTTCGTCCCCTACAAGAAGTAACCACCTATAACTACGTAGGGGCGACCGGCCGGTCGCCCCTACTTGTGGCAACTGCGAGGTCCACATGGAATTACTCGCCCAGAACATCCTGAACGGAGTGACGATCGGCGCGTTCTATGCGCTGATCGCGCTGGGCTACACGATGGTCTATGGGGTGCTCAAGCTGATCAACTTTGCCCACGGGGACCTGTTCATGTGGGGTTCCTACCTGGGCTACACCGGCCTCACGATACTGTTGGGGCTCGGGCTGGCCGGCGGACCCTGGATGATCGTCCCGGTGATCATTGCGGCGATGCTGATCGTCGCGCTGGCCGGTGTGCTGCTGGAGCGCTCGGCCTATCGCCCGCTGCGCCATGCCGGCCGCTTGCCCCCGATCATCTCCGCCCTGGGTGCGGCGTTCGTCCTCGAGAGCCTGGCGCGCAACATCTACGGCGCAACCTACATCACCTACCCCGACGCCATCTCGCTGACAGGCGGCATCCGGTTGATCGGTGACGTACGCATCGGCGCCATGCAGATCCTGGCGCTCGTGGTGTCCTTCGCGATGATGGCCGGCCTGTGGGCCTTCGTGAACTTCACGCGCACGGGCACCGCGATGCGGGCCGTCTCGCTCGACCACGACACTTCCCGCCTGATGGGCATCGACGTCAATCGCATCATCACGGTGGTGTTCCTGATCGGCCCCGGGCTGGGCGCGGTGGCCGGCATCCTCGTGGCGTTGTATTATGGCTCGTTCGACTTCACGATGGGCATGACGTTCGGCCTGAAAGCATTCATCGCCGCGATCCTGGGCGGCATCGGCAACATCCCCGGCGCCATGTTGGGCGGCATGATCCTGGGCATCGTGGAGAGCCTGGGCGCAGGCTACATCTCGCCACAGTGGAAGGATGTCATCGCCTACGCGATGCTCGCGTTGACCCTCATCGTGCGTCCCACCGGCCTGCTGGGTGAGCGGGTGGCGGAGAAGCTGTGATGAAGATCTTCAAAGACCTCCTGGCCCGCATCCAGGCAATTCCCACGACGATCTCGCTCCTGGTCTTGCTGGCCATCGCGATCTTGCTGCCCCTGGCGATGGACAACTACCAGCGCGCGGTGCTCTGGACCACGGGCATTTACGTCCTGCTCGGCCTGAGCCTGAACATCATCGTGGGCTACGCGGGCATGTTCCAGCTCGGCCATGCGGCGTTCTACGCCCTGGGCGCGTACACCGTCGCCATCCTGAACATCGAGCTGGGCGTGCCGATTTTCCTCGGAATGATCGCGGCCGTCGTGGTGTCCGGGTTGGTTGGCTTCGCGCTGACACGGCCGATCCTGCACCTGCGCGGCGACTACCTGGCCATCGTCACCATCGCGTTCGGCGAAATCGTCCGCATGATCCTGGTCAACAATGTCGGCGGCATCACCGGTGGCGCGAATGGCCTCTTCGGCATCGCCCAGCCGAGCATCTTCGGCTTCACGTTCCGTTCGGTGCTCAGCCACTATTACCTGGTCCTGTTTTTCATCGCCTTCACCATCATCGCCATGCGCCGGCTCGAGAACTCCCGGTTGGGGCGGGCCTGGAACTACGTGCGCGAAGATGAGGTGGCCGCGGAGGCGATGGGCGTGGATGTCGTGCGCGCGAAGGCCACCGCGTTCCTGCTGGGCTCCGCGTGGGCCGGCCTGGCCGGCGCGCTCTACGCCACCCGCATCACCGTGATCTCTCCGGACATGAGCAAGTTCCTGGAGTCCGTGCTCATCTTCTGCGTGGTGGTGCTGGGCGGCACCGGCTCGATCCCCGGCGTGTTCGTGGGCGCGGCCGGCATGATCATCCTTCCCGAGGTATTCCGCTTCGTCAAGGACTGGCGCGATGGCTTCGTGGGCCTGGCGATGGTGCTGATGATGATCTTCCGCCCGATGGGCCTGTGGCCGAGCCGTCGCGTGGCGATGGAGATGGGCGAGAAAGAAGAAGCGCCCGCCCCCGCCCAACCGTAACTGACCCCCTATGAAGGTGGTGGCCCAACCCAGAAGCGGAGGTTCGGATCACCACTTCCGGGTTGGATAAGCGATTCATCTGAAGGTGAGCCTATGTCGCTCCTGGAAGTCAAGTCTCTATCTCGATCGTTCGGCGGGCTCATGGCCGTCTCCAACGTCGATCTGCACATCGAGTCGGGCGAGATCATGGGGATGATCGGACCCAATGGCGCGGGCAAGACCACGGTCTTCAACCTGATCACCGGCATCTACCGGCCCAATCAGGGCACGGTCGTCTTCGATGGCCACAGCCTCCTCGGCAAGCGGCCGCACGCCATTGCCAAGGCGGGCATCGCGCGCACCTTCCAGACCATCCGGCTCTTCCCCGCGCTCACGGTGATGGAAAATGTCATGTCGGGCCGGGACTGCCGGAGCCGTGCGGGCGTTGCCGGTGCGATCTTCCGCCTGCCCGCACAGCGCGCCGAAGAACATGAGATCCGCGCCAAGTCGGAACATCACATGCGCTTCATGAACGTCTGGCAGTATCGCAACGAGCTTGCCAAGAACCTGCCCTACGGCGACCAGCGGCGGGTCGAGATCGCGCGGGCGTTGGCCACCGACCCGAAGCTGCTCGTCCTGGACGAGCCGGCCGCCGGCCTGAACGAACAGGAGAGCGCCGAGCTCATGGCGCTGATCCGCAAGATCCGCGATACGGGCGTCACGGTCTTCCTGATCGAGCACGACATGAAGGTGGTCATGGGCGTATCGGACCGCGTGCTGGTGCTGGAGAACGGACAGAAGATCGCCGAGGGATCGCCCGCGGATGTGCAGGCAAACCCCCGGGTCATCGAGGCTTACCTGGGCCGCGAGGAAGACGAATGAAAGACCGAACCGACATGCAGGCCAACCCCTCTGCTTCTTCCACCATGCTCGAGGTCCGAGATGTGCACGCTTACTACGGGTATGTGCACGCGCTGAAGGGCATCTCCCTTTCGGTTGCGCCCGGGGAGATCGTGGCGCTGATCGGCGCAAACGGCGCGGGCAAGAGCACGACGCTGCGCGCCGTCAGCGGGCTGCTCAAGCTGCGCCAGGGGGAGATCGTCATCAACGGTCGTCCGATCTCTGGCATGCCTGCGCATGAGGTGGTGTACCTGGGCGTGTCCCACGCGCCCGAAGGCCGCAAGATCTTCTCCACCCTCACGGTGAACGAGAACCTCAGCATGGGCGCCTATGCGCTGGGCGGCGCGAAGGAGCGGATCGAGGAGCATCGCGAGCGGGTGTACACCCTCTTCCCCCGCCTGAAGGAACGGCGGGCGCAGCTTGCGGGCACCCTCTCGGGCGGCGAACAGCAGATGCTGGCCATCGGCCGCGCCCTGATGAACGATCCGAAGCTCCTGCTGCTCGACGAGCCGTCCCTGGGCCTGGCGCCGCTGCTCGTACGCACGATCTTCGAGACCATCCGCGAGATCAACCAGTCCGGCGTGACCATCCTGCTGGTGGAACAGAACGCGCGCGCGGCACTGCGCCTGGCGCACAAGGGCTACGTGCTGGAGACCGGCCACATCGTGCTGGCCGGCGCGGCCAGCGAACTTCTCGCCGACGCCCGCGTCCGCCGGGCCTACCTCGGCGAGGGCTAAACGTAAGGAAAATGAAAGAAGGAAGAAGGAAGATGACTGAATGCATCTTCCTTCTTCCTTCTTTTTTCTTCTATTACAGGGGCAGCCACGTCCCTAGGCCGCGTTCCATCGCGCGGCGGTAGACGATGGGGGCGGTCGCCATGTCGTCGAGCGCCAGGCCCAGGTTGCAGCCGATCGTGCGTTCCGTGGCCGTCTCGCGGCCGGGCTTCTGCCCCGTGACGAGCTCGCCCAGGCTGGCGTGGATCGGCGGAATGGACTGGAAGTAGCCGATGCTGCGGTAGTACTCCAGCTGCGGCACGTCGTCGGTGCAGAACTTGTCCACCTCCTGCAGCGCCGCGCCGTCCCAATAAGAATCGTAGTCCACCAGCGAGGCGAACGCGCCCGCGTCCAGCCAGCCGGCCTTGATCGTGGCGTGCGGGGTGTGGAGGATCGGGCCTGCGGTCACGACCATGTCGCGGCCCGAGACCGCCTCGCGCGGGTCCGTGACCGCGGTCACGGAAAGACCGAACTTCGCACTCATCTCCCGCGCATACCGCTCGGCCACTTCCGCGTGGTTGTCGTACACGAGCACGTGCTTCACCGGGAACAACACGCTCAGCGCCTCGAGGTTGGTGCGTCCCTGCACGCCGCATCCCAGGATCCCGACCGTCGATGACTCGGGCCGTGCGAGGTAGCGCGCGGAGAGCGCGCTCGCCGCGCCCGTGCGCATCGCCGTGATCCAGGTGCAGTCCATGACCGCGAGGGGGAAGCCTGTCTCGTCGTCGTTGAGGATCAGCAGGCCCGTGATGTAGGGCAGCCCCCGCGCCTGGTTGGTCGGATAGCCGCCCACCCACTTGAGGCCCGCCGCATGCATGGCCGGGATGAAGGCCGGCATGGCATGGATGAACGCATCCGGCATGGTGTGAATGCCGGGCTTGGGCGGCATCTCGGTCCGCCCGCGACCGTGCTCTCCGAACGCGACGGCGAGTGCGTCGATGATCTCGCGCATCGTGACGCCCGTGGCTTCCACATCTGCACGGGAAAGGTAAAGGGTCTTGTGTTCTGACATGCGTATGCTCCTTGTGATTATGCGGCATCGCGCCGCGCCGGTCGCAGCGACAGCAGCGCCACGCCGCTGACGACCGCCAACGCGCCGATGATCTGCCAGGGGCCCAGCCGCTCTCCCAGAACCGCGTAGCCGAAGAAGGAGGCGAAGGGCACCTCGGACATGGCCAGGATCGCCGCCACGCTCGCCTGTAGGTGGCGCAGCGCCGTCGTGTACAGCACATATCCCGCGATGGTCGTGATCAACACCAGCCCGACAAACGCAAGGACGGCGAGCCCGCTGATCCCGGTGGGCAGCGGCCGGCCGAACTGAAACGGCAGCAGTGCCAGCGTGGCAAAGCCGAACGCCATCATCAGGATGACGAACGGATTATAGTCCCCGGTGAGCTTCTTGGTAAAAAGCGTGAAAGCCGCGTACGTGGCCGCGGATCCGAGCGAGAAGAAGAGCCCGACCGGCGTGATCTGGAGGTCAGCCGCGCCGATGACGCCCGCGGCCAGGATCGTGCCGATGGTGGCCAGCCCGATGGCGGCCCATTTGCGCCAGGTCAGCGGCTCACGCCAGAAGACCCACGCCAGCAGCGTGACGATGATGGGCGCATTGCACTGGATGACCGTGGCGATCGACGCGCCGTTGTTGAGGATGGCCAGGATCCAGAATACCTGGAACGCGCCCACCGCAAGGACCCCCATGGCGGCCAGCCAGGGAAGGTCGCGGCGGTGGACGTGCAGCGCGCGGGGCCGGACAACGAGAATGCCGAGGAACAGCACGAGAAAGGAGAACAGCACGCGCCAGAATGCCAGCCCGAACGCGGCAATGTTCGTCTCGCGTACGAAGGTGGTGATCGTGATCCCCGCGGTCGACCAGCAGAGGGTGGCCAACATGACCAGCCCGATGCCGAGCCAGCGCCGCGTCGGCCCCGAACGGGTGCTTGCCCGCCCGCGCGCCTGGTCCTGATCAGCAGCCATTCGCGTCTTCCAGGCCAGACGTCAGGCCCAGCGACTTGATGTAGCGCCGGTCAAACTCGGGATCCAGGTCCAGATCCACCTGCTCGGCCTCAGCTGCGATGCGTTCGGCCCGCGCGAACTCCGCGTCGTCCAGCATCAGCGCGGCGCCCAGGCCCGCGCCGTTGGGCGATGTCTCCACCACGTCGAGCGGCACGGCCGGAATCATGCCGAGCCCGATCACCGCGGCCACGTTCAGCTGGCTGCCGAACGATCCGGTCAGGATCATCCGGCGGAGGTCCGTTGGCTTCAGGTTCAGCCGGGCCAACAACGTCTCCATCGCGGCCTTGATGGCGCCCTTGGCCTTCTGGAGCTCGCGCACGTCGTGCTGGGTGAGGTAGAGAGACACCGGCCGCCCCTCCTGGCCCGGCTCGACGCCACGATAATCCCGGCCCTCGTCCGTGATGAGGAAGCGGCGTGCGCCCTCGGCGTCGCGGCTGATCCGCCCGCCGAAGACAGGATGGTCCTCCACGAGCCGCCCGTTCGGCTCGATGACGCCCGCGCGGCGCAGCTCGCAAACCAGCTCCAGCAGGCCCGAGCCGGTCAGCCCGACCGGCGGCGCGTCGCCGACCGTGGCAAGCGTGACGCCGCCGTCCCCGGGCCGAAGCTGGGCGCCGGTGATCGCGCCGTCGACGGCCCGGGTGCCACAGGAGATGTTCACCCCCTCGAAGGCAGGGCCTGCGGCCGTGGATGCCACCACCATGCGCCGCCCGTCGGTCACCAGCACCTCGCCGTTGGTGCCCAGGTCGATGGCGGCCATCGGCGCGGGCGCCCGGTCGAAATCGTAGTAGACCAGGCACGCCAGCGCGTCGGAGCCGACGAACCCGCCCACCAGGGGCGGCAGGGCAATCTCGGCCTCGCGCGGGAAGATGTCGGCGAAGGGATGGTCGGTGTTGGCCCCGAATCGGACGGACGCAGTGTCGTGGGGCTGAAAGGGAATCTCGCCCAGGGTCTCCACGGGGTAGCGCAGCAGCAGGTGATGCATGGCGCAGTTACCCACGATGGTCACCTTGCGGATGCGCTCGTGCACGCTGGGCGCCAGCTTGAGCGCATCGACCGCCTGGACGATCGAGGAGATGGCCAGCACCGCGACCCGCTCCGCCGTCTGAGGGCTCTGCAGCGCCGCGTCCAGCCGGGAGATCACATCTGCGCCGAACGCGGTCTGCTGGTTGAGCGCTGCCGCACCCGCGCACACCCGGCCCTGGTCCAGCGTGGTGACCAGCGCGGCCACGGTCGTGCTGCCCAGGTCGATGGCCAGGCCCAGCGGCGCGCCCTTGCGCTTGTGGTCGTTGCAGGCGCGGAAGATCTTGTTCGAGTAGACGACGATGGGCGCCAGCGTCACCGCCGCGTCTCCCAGCACCCGGGCGCGGCAGGCCAGGCGATAGTGCGCGGCCCGTTCCGCGCCGGACAGGCCGGCCAGCTCGTGATCGTCCAGCGGCGTGAGCGCGCCCTCGGCCAGCACCTTGCACTTCAGGCAGGTGCCCCGGCCGGAGCAAGGCTGCTCCACCGACAGGCCCGCCGCGATGATAGCCTCGCCAAGGGTCGTGCCGGACGGCGCCACCAGGTCTCGCTGATCGTTGCCGTAGCTGATGGTGACGCGCACGGGCGCTCCGGCCGGCGCCGGCGCCAGATCCTCTTCAGTCACGATCCGTCTCCGTCTCTGTGCGTGGTCGCCCCGCCGGCCGGAAAGATGCCGGTCTACTGTCTGCTTTCGAGCGCGTCGCGCACCTTGCCGTAGAACTCCGCCACATGCTCGCTCATGACGCGCTCCGCTGCATCCGCGTCCCCCTTGCGCACCGCGTCCACGATGTCCAGGTGCTTGCTCACCGCGCCGGGCAGGAATTGCAGGTGCGGCAGCACCAGGTACCACAGGCGCAGCGACAGGCCGTAGAACACGTCCAGTGTCTGCGCCAGGTACTTGTTGCCCGCGGCCTGTGCGATCGCACGATGGAACTTGTGATCCAGGTCGAACAACTGCCGCGGATCCCCGGCGCCGCCGGCGAGCTGCTCCTGCCGCAACGCCTCGAGCACCACCAGGTCATCCTCGGTTGCCCGCTCGGCCGCCAGGCGCGCGGACAACGATTCCAGGCTGAGGCGCAGCTCGCTGAGTTGCTGCAGGTCCGGCACGTTGACGTCTGCGACGTAGAGACCGTGAGAGGGCGTGACGCGCACCAGGTGATCGTGCGCCAGCTGCTTCAACGCCTCCTGCACAGGCGTCAGGGCCATGTTCAGCTCTTCGGCCAGCTTCTGATCGTTGATGGCCGAGCCGGGCGGCAACTCCAGCCGGGCGATCTTCTCGAGAACCCGCTCGTATGCTCGTTGTGTGTCGACGCGCTCGATTTCCATTGCGACTCTCCATATCTCTGGCGCCGGAGCCGAGATCCTTCGCTCCGCTCAGGATGACAGAAACTAACCTTACAGACCGCTCAGCGCGTCAGCCGTGGGTTGCCCACCGCCTTCGCCCGAATGCGATACGTGTCCAGCCCGTCGTCGAGGCGCTCCACGACCACCTGGGGGTTGTCCGCGCCGCTGCGCAGCGCGCCCCCCAGTGCGCGCTCCTGGCACAGCGCGTGGGCGGACTCCAGCGCCTCGTTCAGCTCCGCGAACTCGAAGCGCTCCTCGCCGGTCTGCGCATAATACCCCATCACTTCCACGCCGCCCGAATCGAGCATCGGGTAGACCAGGATCTCCTCGCTCACCATGACCATGCCGCCGACCGCACCGACGGCATTCGCCACCTGGTGGTACTCGGGCAAGATCAGTTCAGTGCTCAGCGCCTGGGCCACCGGCCCCAGGAAGAATGCGGCCGGCGCGCCGATGCCGATGATCGGCCGGCGCAGGTGGAATCGCGTCTCCAGGTGGGGGTGCGTCTGATACAGGCTGTTGTGGAAGAACCAGGGACCGATGCTGTTGTCGTCGCTGGCCCGCGCCTCGGCCTCCACGTCGCCGGGTGCAGGCAGCCGCTTCCCGGTCAGGAAGGTCAGGACCGCATGCAGCGCCATCTCCGTGATGCGCTCCCAGATGCGACGTTCGACGTCCGCCGGCTTATGCTGGCGGTAGTGGGCGAAGATCTCCAACGCCAGCACCGCCGTCTCGCGATCCCACACCTGGTAGGTGCCCTCGACGTGCATCAGGTCCGTCGGCGTCAGCCCGGCCTTGCCAATGACCTCCTGGCGCAGCAGCTCGCGCGCGTTCAACTGCCCCACGTGGAGAACCTTCAGCTCCCTGAGGATCTCAGGAAGCGGCAGTGGACCGTTGCGCAGCAACGCAATGAGCGCCTCCTGCTGCGGAGATTCCACCAGGCCATGCTGCGGCTCGCGCAACAGGCGCCAGTACTCCAGCCAATCCGGCGTCACTGCCGGCCATTGACGGCGCGCAAGCGCCTTCAGCCGCCGGTTGACCTCGGGGTACTCCGCGGCCAGGTGACACAGCGGCAGCACGCGCTCGGGTCCCACCGTGAACTGTCCATCGCGGGAGTAGGTGATGTAGCTGTCGCCGCCCAAGGCAATGGAGAGCAGGTTGGCGGCCTGGACCGAGGTCTTGTACTCGCCCGCCGGCCCGCTCACTGCCGCGCCATCGGCGTTGACCTTGACCTGCCCGCCCTCGATGAGCGCCAGGTCAGTGGTCGTGCCGCCGACATCCAGCACCAGCGCGTCGTCCAGGCGCGAAATGAACCTGCCGCCGATCGCACTGGCAGCCGGGCCGGAGTGAATCGTCTCCACCGGCACGCGGGCTGCGAACTCGTCGCTCATCAGTGTGCCGTCGCCGCGCACGACCATCAACGGCGCCATGATCTTGCGCCGCTCCATGGCCCGGCGGACCGCGATGATGAAGTCCTGCAGGATCGCCAGGAGAGACGCGTTCAGCGCCGCGGTGGTCGCCCGCTCCACCGAGCCGAGCTTGGTCGACAGCTGATGCCCCAACACGATCGGCAGATCGCTGACCCGCCGGATGGCCTGAAATATGCGGTTCTCATGCTCAGGGTTCAGCGGGCTGAAATAACTCGATACTGCAATGGCCTCGACCTGATCCTTGAGCTTGCTCACCTGGGCGAGGATGCCCGCCAGGTCCAGCTCGGCCTTTTCCCTGCCGTAGAGATCGTGACCGCCACGGAAATAGTAGAAATGTGGCGTGGCGAACCGCCGCTCCATGTTGAAGCTGGCGACGAGTTCCGGGTCGTATCCCACCAGGAACAGGGCAACACGCTTGCCCTTATCCTCCGCGATGGCGTTTGTTGCCAGGGTGGTGGAAATCGAGACCATCTTGATGGCCGCCGGGTCCTCGATACGGATCCCGTCGATGACACCCTCGATGCCGATCGCGTAGTCCCGCTTCGTGGTGAGGCTCTTGTGAGAGGCCAGCACGCGTCGCGAGTGATACTCGAGCAGCACAGCATCCGTGTACGTGCCGCCGGTGTCGATGCCCAGGACCAGGCTGTCAGTGGGTTCGCTGTTTTGTCCCACAGCACCACCTCTGAGAGTTGACTGTCGTGATTCGATGACACCGCGCGGCGACGGGGCAACCCGGGCGAGATGACTGGCTCGCCCGAGCCACCCCGTCACAGCGTCAGTGTACGGTCCGACTAGACGAACATGCTCACATCGAGCTCTTCGCCCTTGTGCCGCGCATCGGCCAGCTCGCAGATGCGCCGCAGTTCCTGGTACATCTTCTCGTCGAGCATCGGCTCGGTGTCGGCTTCGAGGATCTCCACCATGCGCTCGTGCACGCGCTGCTGGTAGGTCTTGCTGCCCGCAGCGACCCAGTCCGCATACACGTTGCGGTCGGGCAGCGGCGAGCGCCAGTTCTCGGTCTTGAAGCGGTTGAAGGTGTGATCGTGGCCGAGGAAGTGGCCGCCAGGGCCAACCTCGTCCAGCACGGCCAGCGCCTTGGTGTCATCATCCACCGGAATACCGCGCAGGATGCGCTTGGTCCGGCTGATGATGTCATCGGAGGCGACCAGCATGTGCGGGCTGGAGCACAGGCCCTGCTCGATGTAGCCGATGTCATGGATCATGTTGCCGCCGACGAGCGCCGCGGTCGTGATGTTCATGGTGGCTTCCAGGCAGGCCTGCTCGTCGAAGCACTTGGTGTCGGAGCAGCCCGCGGTCTCGTACTCGGGCACGCGCAGCCACTTGGTGATCTCGGTGTAGCCCGCGCTCAGCAGCGCCATCTCGGGCGAGCCGTAGGGGTAGACCGCGGTCTGCATGTCCATCGCGGACATGAGGCCGCCGATGATCACTTCCGCGCCCGGCTTGCGCAGCTGGCTGAGCACGATGCCGAAGAGGCTCTCGGTCAGCGCCTGCACCATGGTGCCGGCGAGCGTTGCGGGCGAGGTGGCGCCTGCCAGGGGGCACGGCGTGTAGACGATCGGGATATCGTTGTCCGCGCAGAAGAGCAGCTTCTGGATCACTTCCTCGGAATGGCTGAGGGGCGAGACCGGCTCGTTGTACAGCGAGAAGCACGGCGCCTTCTTCCATTCTTCCTTGCCGCCCAGGCGGATGTACGCCATCTCGAGCTGATCCTTCAGGCCCTCGATGTCAACGGCCGTGATGTTGATCGGCTTGTTGGTCGATTCCAGCATGGCCAGGTACTGCCAGCGGTCGTAGGTGCCCACCGCGGTGTCCTGGGTGATGCCCAGCGACATGAAGAAGTCCACGTTGGGCAAGGCCTCGGCCAGCTTGGCCAGGTTCTTCACGTCCTTGTAGGTCGCGCGGCGCCGCTCGAAGGTGTACGGATCGATGGTGAACGGCGTGTCCGAGCCGGTGCCATAGTAGATCTGGTTCTTGAACAGATCCATCATGTGCTTGCGCTGGCCGTCCTTGTAGGCCGGCCCCAGGACGCGCACGCGCTGCGGGAGGGTTGCGCGAGCCCTGTCGACCATCCGGGACGGCATCTTGACCAGGGCGCTCTTCTCCTTCAGGTCCACGTCCTCGACGATCGCGCCGCCCTCGTAGGCCAGCTCCCAGCCTTCCTGCTCGTAGACGCGCACGCCGGTCTCTGACAGGACGCGCAGCGCTGCGAAGTAGATCGCCTCGATCTGTTCTTCGGTCAACACCTGGAGCTTAGGCGTGCTGTTGACCGTATAGTTATTCTTTCTGACCTGCATGGTCTATCTCCTATACTCAACGTGGGGGCTACGCCGCGCCGACGAACTTCTTGGCCAGCTCCGATCCGGCGGGGCCGTTCGACCCGTAACCGTCCGCGCCGATGCGCTTGGCGAACTCGGCGTCCACCGGTGCGCCGCCCACCATGATCTTCACAGTGTCGCGCAGGCCGGCTTCCTCGATGGCCTTAATGGTGTGGCCCATCGCACGCATCGTTGTGGTCAGCATGGCCGACATGCCGACGACCTGTGGCTGGTGCTGCTTGATCGCGTCGATGAACTTCTCGGGCTCCGCATTGAAGCCGACATCGATCACCTCGAAGCCAGCGCCCTCGCACATCATGCCCACCAGGTTCTTGCCGATGTCGTGCAGGTCGCCCTTCACCGTTCCCAGCAGCACCTTGCCGATCAGCTTGTGCCCGCTGGCAACCAGCTGCGGCCGCAGGATGACCATGGCCCCCTGCATCGCCTCGGCGGACATCAGAACTTCCGGCACGAACATGTCGCCGGCCCGGAACCGCACGCCAACTTCCTGCATGCCGACCAACAGCGCGTTTTCCAGGATCTCCTTCGCGGACGTTCCCTCGGCCAACGCCTTCTCAACCAACTTGGGCGACTTCTCCGCGTCCCCTTCCAGGATCGCGGTGGAAATGCGTTCGAGTACTCTGCTCATGGGTGCCTCACTTCTTATCTTTCACGCGGTCCTCGGCCTCGGCCAGGACTTTCTCGATGACCTTCTGGGTCTCGGGTTTGATCGGGGACGGCTTGTGCGTCGCCAACAGGTCGCGGACCCGGGCGATGGTGCGGTCCTTCATCGTCAGGCTGCCGGACGCTTCCCAGTTCTCGAAGTCCTGGCGGTCCAGCAGCTTCGGATAGAAGTACTCGGACTTGTAGTACTTGCGCGTGTGCGCGTGGCGCAGGTAATGGTTGTTGGGCCCGACGTCGTTGATGACCGAGACTGCCAGCGTGTCCTCGTTGACCTCGATGCCGCGCACGATGCGCCGCGCATAGCCGATCGCCTCGTCCATGGCGCACAGCTGGAACAGCGAGCCCGTCATCGCGCTTTCGGTGTAGCCCACGTCGTGGCACAGATCGCCGCTCGTGAGGGCCGAGAAGAAGACCGAGCTGCCGCCTTCAATCATCGCCTGGCCATCGAAGACCTTCGAGTCGGTACAGCCGCCCGTCTGCCACAGCGGCAGGCCCGCGTAATGCGCCAATTCGGTGAGGCCGGCCATGTAGAGGGGCAGTTCCGGCGCGCCGTAGGCCAGGATCATCGTATTCATGTCCATGGCCGAGAAGACGCCGCCCATGAAGAAGGGCAGGCCGGGCTGCAGGGTCTGCGCAAGCGTGAGGCCCATCCAGGACTCCGCCGCACCCATGGTGATGATGCCGGCGCCGGTGATCGGTGCGGTGCCGCCGGCAATGGGGCAGGGCGTGAAGACCAGCGGCACGCGGTGCGTCGCGGCGAAGATCAGCTTGTCGATCGCCTCGAAGGTGCTGACCAGCGGCGACAGCGGCTCGCAGTAGTGCACGTAGTTCGGGCGCTGCTCGAACGCGCGCTGCCCGCCCGCCTCGGCCACCGCGATCTCGTGGATGCCGGCCGAATCAAACTTGTCGTAGGACCAGGCCACGATGGGCTTGCTGGTGTTCGGGAACATGCCCGCGAACTCGTAGAGCGCACCCAGGTCGTAGTGCACGTCGTCGACGGTGCCGAGCGACTCGCAGAAGTCGATGTTGGGCAACGCGTCGACCAGCCGGGCCACCAGCGGCACGTCGGCCTTGGTGTACTCGCGGCGCTCCAGTGTCTCCGGGTCGATGAACTGCGTGCAGGTGGGGCCGGGGCCGAAGTGACCGCGGCCGGGCCCGATGTGAATGTTATGTTTCGGATTGCCATCGCGCGCCCACAGGGTGAAGCTGCGAGGCGCCTTGCGGAGCGCATCCTTCACCATGTACGATGGCAGGCGCACCCGCTCACCGTCCACCCACGCGCCGGCCTTGGCCAGAATCTCGCGTGCTTCCTCGTGTTTGACGTCCAGGCCGGTGTATTGGAGCAGGTGCAGCACGCCGTTGAAGAGCTCTTCCAGCTGGTCCTGCGAGAAGAGATTGAAACGGACGCCCGCATTGGTTACATAGTTCGTCCTCATGTAGAGGGGTCTCCTTTCGTGACTGAATGCCTCAGGCCGGCGCAACCAGCTTCTTCGCCACCTCGGCAGCCGTGGCTGCGTTAGCAGCATAACCATCAGCGTTGATCTGATCCGCGAAGGATTGCGTCACCGGCGCGCCGCCGATCATGACCTTGACCTTGTCCCGCAGGCCCGCTTCCTCCAGCGCCTTGATGGTGTGACCCATCGAGCGCATGGTGGTGGTGAGCAGTGCCGACATGCCCAGGATATCCGGCTGGTACTCCTTGATCGCCGCAACAAACTGCTCGGGCGCGATGTCCTTGCCCAGGTCCTTGACCTCGAAGCCCGCGCCCTCGCACATCATGCCCACCAGGTTTTTGCCGATATCGTGCAGGTCGCCCTTGACCGTGCCCAGCAGCACGCGTCCAGTGCGCTTGGCGCCGGCTGCAACCAGCAAGGGTTTCAGGATGTCCATCGAGGCCTGCATGGCCCTCGCCGAACGTAGCACTTCCGGCACGAACATGTTGCCGGCCTTGAACTCCACGCCGACGTAATCCATCCCCGCCATCAATCCGCCGTCGAGGATCTGTTGGGCGGTCAGGCCGTCGTCCAGGGCATCTTCCGTGAGACCCACGATCTCTTCAAAGTTGCCCTCGATGATCGCTTCCGAGATGCTTGCCAATACCTCACTCATTGAGTTGCTCCTTCTGATGTTATTCGCACTGAGCGGCGCCTGCTATCGTACGCCGTGAAGCCGCCTCTCCGGCGCTGAAGTTGACCATAGACGTGGTACATTGTCGAATGGGCTCACCTCCGTCTCTCACTCAGGGTGCAACCTGCTACCCCAGGCTAAAGGTACCGCTTGATGGACTCACCAAATTTCAGAATATGCGCCCGCATGACCTTGTCGGCGCGCATCGGGTCCTTCGCTTCGACCGCGGCGAGAATTTCCACGAATGCTTCCTCGCCCAGATCCTCAGCCTCGAGCCGGTTGATGAAGAGATGCCAGATGCGCAGCGATAGATTGAAGAGCATCCTGCATTCGTCTTCCAGAAGCCGGTTGTGACACGCCTCGCGCAGCAAGGCGTGAAAGCGGCGGTCGAGATTGAGGAGTTCTTCCTGCGAGTAGTCCCCATCGATCTGCCGAAGCTCCGTAACGAGGCGGTGCAACTCGACCAGTTGCACTGGCGTTATGCGCTCCACCGCCAGCCGGACGCACAAGGTGTCCAGCTCCAGGCGTATCTCTTCGATCTCCCTCAGATCGGTGAGGGTGACGTCCGCGACGAACATACCGCGTCGCGGCGAGACCACCACAAGACGCTCCGACTCCAGCAATTTCAGAGCCTCGCGAATCGGCGTCCGGCCCAAGCCCAGCTCGGCCATCAGCGCGGCTTCTTCGATCACTGCGCCAGGTTTCATCTTCGTCGTGATGACTCGTTCCCGGATCAGCGAATAGGCTCTTTGTGCATCAGTGAGTGCCATCGATTGACCTGTCGTCCGTAAGGTTGATGAGCCCGCACCGGTCTTCGTCAGGAGGCCTGCTGCGCTTCCTTCTGGCGCTTGCGATAGGCCTTGATCCAGCGCATGCCAAACGAATCGTTGCCCATCGACAGATCGGCCGCCAGGATGGCGCTGGTCACCGCGGGCACCAACGGATTGGTGATGGGGCAGGTCAGCCCTGCATGGATCGCCATGGCGATGAACGTCGAATTGATCAGCGCCCGATCCGGCATGCCGAACGAGATATTGCTGGCGCCCATGGTGATGTTGACGCCGAATTCCTTCACGATCAGCTCGATGGAGTCCAGGGCCAGCTTGCCCGCAGCCGCGTCTGCGCCCATGGTCAGCGCCAACGGGTCGATCACAACATCGTTCACCGGGATGCCGAGCTTGCCCGCGCGCTCGATGATCTTGCCCGCCACGCGCAGCCGTGCCTCGGCCGTCTCGGGGATGCCGTCATCGTCCATGCACAGCCCGATCACCGCCGCGCCGTACTCTTTGACGACAGGCAGCACGGCGTTCAGCGAGCGTTCCTCGCCGTTGCAGGAGTTGACGAGCGCCTTGCCCTTGTAGATCGACAGCGCCGCGGCCAGTGCAGCCGGATCTGCGGTGTCGATGCACAGCGGTACATCCGTGGTCTCCATCACCGTGCGCAGGACCTCGGTGAGCAGAGCAGGTTCGTCTGCCCCGGGCACGCCTGCGTTCACGTCCAGCATGTGCGCGCCCGCTGCCACCTGGGCCAGCGCGTCGGTGCGCGCGATCTCGTAGTCGCCCGCGGCAAACGCCGCCAGGACTGCCTTGCGGCCGGTCGGATTGATGCGCTCGCCGATGATCACCGTCGGGTTCGAGCGGTTGATCTCAACCGTCTTGGTTGCCGATGAAACGACTGTGGTCAGATTCTCCGCCATGTGTGTTCACCTCCGAAAATCGTTGTCTTGTCAGTTATCCAGAAATCTTCCTGGCCTTACCGATTCGGCGAGTGCAGGCATCTGCCCGCTCGTGATCCAATCGGCAATGATCGATCCTGTCACCGGCGCAAGGCCGATGCCAGCCCCCTCGTGCCCGGTCGCCAGGTACAGGCCGGCCGGTCCGCCCGCCGGCCCGCCCGCCGGCCCCAGGCCCGCAGGCCCGATCAGCGGCAGGTGATCGGGCGTCCAGGCCCGCAATCCGGCATAGCTGCGGATGACGCTGGCCCGAGCCAGCCCAGGCAGGAAACGAATCGCCCTGGCCGCGATTGCCCGGACGACCGTCTCGGACACCGAGCGATCGAACCCCGCGAACTCGCGGCTGCTGCCCAGAAGCACCGTGCCGCCGGCCGTCATTTCCGCTACCAGCGCCACCTGCGTCTCTTCCGCCGCTGTGTGCACCGAGGCCGAGTAACTGCCCTCCAGCAGCGGATGCCTGATCAACCCTGGCACGCGGCTGGTGACCAGGATGTGGCCCTTGCGTGGACGAACCGGAAGCTCCAGACCGATGCTGGCTGCGATTTGTCCGCTCCACACGCCGGCTGCCAACACGACGGCGTCGCCTGCAACATCGCCGGCCGGCGTGATCGCCGCCACCACCCGGCCATCTGCCGCCCGCCGGAGGCCCGTGACCTGGATCCCCTCCTGCAACACGGCACCCTGGCGTCGGGCGGCCTGCAGCAGCGCCACCGTGGCTAGCCGGGCATCCACCTGGGCCTCGTCCGGGTAGAAAATGCCCCCAGCCAGATCGGGCGCCAGGTTCGGCTCCAGCGCATGCAGCGCAGGGGCCTCCAGGACTTCGGCGCGGATGCCGGATTGTTGCAGCCGTGCCGTTTTCCGGGCGGATTCGGCGAGTTCCCGCTCAGTCTCGGCCAGCGAGATGGCGCCGGAGCGCACATACTCGAAGTCCTGGTCCAGTGTCCCGGCCAGCTCAGCCCACAACTGCGCGCTCGTCTGCGCCAATGTGTACTCTGCCGGCGAGGGCTTGTCCGAGAACAGGATCAGGCCGTCGCACGCCCGGGAGGTGCCGCTGGCCAGGAACCGGCGTTCCAGCACACGGACAGCCGCGCCGGCCCTCGAAAGGTAGTAGGCGCACGCCGCTCCGATGATGCCGCCACCGACCACCACAACGTCAGGCACAGGCACTTCTCTCAGGCAACATCATGACCGCCGTCAGCAGCCGCCAATGCGGCGAGTGGCACGGGCTTGAGCGGCAGGCGCACCTGGAACATTCCCGAGTCAGCCACGGGTCGTCCCGTCTGCAGTGCAATCATCTGCGCCAGGATCGAGCCACAGGTGCGTCCCTGGCATGGGCCCTGCCCCACGCGGGCCCACACCTTCAGGCCGTCGAGTTCTGTGACGCCACCGGCGATCGCCTTGCGCACCTCGCCGGCGGTCACCTCTTCGCAGCGGCAGACCGGCGTGTCATCGGCCGCCAGGCCGTAGAGTCCGATCGGCGGAGCAAAGATCGTGTTAAGTGCGGCGCCGAATCGACGATTGCGGCGACGTGCGGCAGCATTCTCACCGATGGCCTCGGTCACCGCCGAGGCCGGCAGCCGGCCTGCCAGGTGGGCCGCCTGAAGCCCGGCGATGCGTCCCTCGAGCATGCCGGAAGCGGCGCCCTCCACCGCGGCCATGTCACCGATCGCCAGCACCCCGGCCAGGCTGGTCTGGTTGCGGTCATCCACCACCGGCGTCCATCCGCCCCGCCGCGGGTCGAACGCGAACTCGCAGCCGGCCAATTGTGCCAGCTCAATGTTCGGCGTGAGGCCGAAGCTGACACACAGGGTGTCGACGTCGACGGTCGTCTCACTCCCCGGTATCGGACTGCCGGCACGATTCAGCCGGGTGATCGTCGCCGACTCGACCCTCTCGCCCCCGTGGGCCGCGGTCACCGCGCGCCCGAAGCGATACGGAATGCCGGCCCGCAGCAGCGCGCCCCCGTAGTGGACGCCCTCCCGGCCCCGATCCCAATGGCCCCACATCGCCTTGCCCAGCCGCAGCCAGGCCGTAATCGGGCCGGCCTCGACGACGGCGACCACCTTCGCGCCCATCCGGACCAGCCGTTCGGCCGCCGGCAGCAGAAGCGGACCTGATCCGGCCACCAACACCCGCTTTCCGACTGCCAACCCATGCCGTTTGGCCAGCAGTTGCGCAGCCCCGACCGTCATCACCCCTGGCAGCGTCCAGCCCGGGAAGGGGACCGACACCTCGCGGGCGCCGCAGGCCAAGACCACGACCTGGGCAACCAGTTCGTCCACACGGCCCGCATGGTACAGCTGCAGCCGCCGGTCCGCGGACAGGCTCCAGACGATCGTCTCCGTCCGCATCTCGATGCGCGACCCGGACAACGCGTTGACCAGGCCGTGGCCGCGCTGCTCTGCCGCAGAGAGCGGCGCATGGACCCGGCCGGTCGCTCCGGTCGGGGCGAGATACTGGCCGCCGGGTCCGGGCAGCTCGTCGATGAGCGTCACCTGGACGCCGTGCGCCGCAGCCGTGGTGGCAGCGGCCAACCCTGCCGGTCCGGCCCCGATAACTGCTAGCTCAGTGGTGCTCATGGCTTTCTGTTGTTAAGGCGTCAGTTGAATCTGCATGCCCGGCCGGACAGGCGTGATGCAGGCACGCTGGTCGGCCAATCCGTCGATCGTCACCAGGCAGTCGAAGCACACGCCCATGCCGCAGTAAAGCCCACGCGGCGAGCCTGCCGGCGTATGTCTGAAGACCGTGATTCCTGCCTCAAGCAGTGCCGCCGCCACCGACTGGCCGGGCGTCGCCGGCACCCGGCGCCCATCCACCTTGATGGTGAAAGTCACGCTCGCTGCATCAGCCGGCATCTTGCTGGAACTCCCCTTACTTGCGCGTGCGCCGGATTTTGCTCAGAAGCCAGGCATACGCGCCGGACAGGCCGCCCGGATAGTAGGTCATCACCGCGATCATCAGCACGCCATAGATGATCAGGTGCAGGCCGGGCAGGTTGGTAAAGTTGGACCGGATGAACTCCGTCAGAAACACGAATGGGAATGCCACGACCATGCCGCCCCAGAGGCTGCCGCGGCCGCCGATGTAAGCGATGGCCAGCACTTCCACCGTCTTTGACGTGTGCATCAGCGTCTGTGGCGTGAGCGATCCGAAGAAGTGGGCATAGAAACCGCCCAGCCAGCCGGCAAAGAAGCACGACAGGGTGAAGTTCAGCACCTTGTAGCGGGTCGGATTGATGCCCGAGGCGCGGGCCGCATCCAGGTTCTGGCCGATGGCCTTGAAGGCCAGGCCGATGTGCGAGCGAGTGACCAGTCGCAGCGTGATATAGACCACCAACATCATCCCCAGGATGATGTAGAAATACGGCCGGTTCGCGTTCGTGTCCAGAAATGTCTCGGGGCTCATGCCCAGCGGGCCACGGGTCAGGGTCACCAGGTTGCGGGCCAGGCCCAGCAGAGCCATACCGACGAACCACGCCATGACCGCGGCATAGATGCCGCGTAGACGTAGCGTGATCACGCCCAAGCCAAGGCCGACGATACCGGCCACGATCGCGCCCACCCAGATGCCGATCCACGGTGAGATGCCCGGTTGGATCGCCAGCACCGGCGACGTATTCGCCAGGATGGCCGAGGTGTACGCGCCGAGGCCGAGGATGGCTGCGAAGCCAAAGTTGACCACATTGATGTAGCCCGCCGTGAAGTCGAACGCGACCGACTGCGCGGCCAGGAACGCACCCATGATCAGCCACCGCAGGTAGTGCTCCTGGTTGAAAGGCGGAATCCACGGCGACGCTGCGAGCAGCAGCAGCATCACGAGACCCAACGGCGTGAATCCGATCCGCAGGAGCGCGCTCTTCAGCTTCTCCCACCAGCCGGCGGCCCCGGCAGAGCGGTCGGCTGTGCTAAGAGGTTGATTCGTTGTCATTGTTGTACGTCTCCCCGCCTCATTGCTCTTGGACGCCTTTGACCTCAGATCCGAAGATGCCCGAGGGCACGAGGATCAGCACGATGACCATCACGACGGTGGGTATCACGTCTTCCCAGTTGATGCCGAAGAACTGCTGGGTGGCGGTCTGCAGCAGCGCGACGATGAATCCGCCCACCGCGGCGCCCGCGACGTTCCCCAGGCCGGCGAGCATGACCACGTACCAGGAGAAGTAAAGCGGCTTCAGCCCGACGGTCGGGTAGGCCTGGAACATGAAGAGCAGCGCCGCGCCGGCCATGGCAGCCGTGGCCGTGGCCAGGGCGAACGTCAGGGTGTGGATGAACGTCAGGTTGATGCCGACCATCTGTGCGCCGGTCTCATCCTGCGCAACTGCGCGGATCGCGCGTCCGGTGCGAGTGTTACGCAGGAACAGCCACAGCCCGGCGATGGTGACGATCGCCAGCCCAAACGCGACGAGGCGATCGACCGAGACGCGGATGCCGAGCATCTGCACCGGAGGTACATCCCAATAGCGGGGAATGCCGCGGAAGTTCGGCCCCATGACCAGGGTGGCGCCGTTCGTCATGATGAACGAGATGCCGACCGTCACCAGGAAGGCGTTCATGACCCAGCCTGACTTGGTGTTCTTGCGCAGCGGATAGAAGATCAGGCGCTCGAGGATGACGCCCAGCACAAGCCCTGCCAGGGCTGCCGCGATAATTCCCAGAAAAGGTGCGATTGTGCTGAGAAACGCGTTGGGGTTCGCGCGCAGGCTCTTCTGAAGTGGGGTGAAGATGAAATACGCGACGTACGCGCCGACCATGAACGACTCACCATGTGCGAAATGGGAGATGTTCATCACGCCAAACACCAGGGCCAGGCCCACTGCCAGCAGCGCCCACATGCCTCCGGTGACAAACGTGTTGATCAGTTGCGACGGGCCTGCCTGTATGCCGAGGAAGACGGCCAGCACGAACGAGCCCAGCAGCACCGCAACCGCCGGCCTGTTGCGCTTGATCATGTTGGCCAAACTGCGATCCTTGCGGATCTGGGCCACCTTGATAGGTCGTGTCTGTTCCATGTCGGTTGTCCCTCCCTCTGGCTCGAGGTCAGAAGCCCAGGTAGGCTTTGCGGACGTGCTCGTTGGACTTGATCTGGTCGCTGGGACCCTCCAACACGACACGCCCATGCTCGAGCACGTAGGCCCGGTCCGTAATCTCCAGGGTGGCGTTGACGCGCTGTTCCACCAGGAGGATGGTGACCCCGCGCTCCTGGAGCCGCCGTAGCGAGTCGAAGACATCGGCCACCAGGTAAGGCGCCAGGCCCAGCGACGGCTCGTCGACCAACATCAGGTCGGGGTTGGACATCATGCCGCGGGCAATGGCCAACATCTTGCGCTCGCCACCGCTCATCGTGCCGGCCAGCTGATTGCGTCGCTCGGCCAGCCGCGGGAACAGCTCGAAGATAAAATCCAGTGTCTCCTGCTGCTTCTGCTTGTCCGGCACGGCGTACGCGCCCAGGATCAGGTTCTCGCGGACCGACATATCGGTGAAGAGGTTTAGGCTCTCAGAGACGTAGCTGATGCCCAGGCGGCTGACTCTGTCTGGCCGCAAGCCACCGATAGGCTGTCCCTTGTAGATGATTTCGCCGCCCTTCGGCGCCAACAGACCCGCGACCGTGCGCAACGTGGTGCTCTTGCCCGCGCCGTTCGGTCCGATCAGCGCGACAAATTCACCGGCGGCAATCTCCAGCGACACACCCCAGAGGATCTGCAGGTACCCGTAGCTGGCATCGAGTTGATTGATACGAAGCAATTTGGCCTCCCAACGAAGTCCCAGCGCCGCGCTTGTGTCCGGCGGCTAATGGCCGAGTTCGCTCTTGCCGAGATAGGCCTCGATGACCACAGGGTCCCGGAGCACCTCATCGGTGCTGCCCTCGGCGATCTTGGCGCCGTATTGCAGCACAAAAACCCGGTCGCAGATGCCCTTGATGACGCGCATGATATGTTCGACGACGATGACTGTGATGCCTTGCTCGCGAATGATGCGGATCAGCGCCATCATATCTTCCAACTCGCTGGGCGTCAGACCGGAGGCAAGCTCGTCCAGCAGCAGCAGCTTTGGCCCGCAGGCCAATGCGCGCGCCAGGTCGAGTCGCTTGAGCTGAACTGCGTTGAGCTGCTCCGCGGGCGTGTCGAGCGGCAGCGGAAAGTGCACGAACTCCAGTGCCTCGCCCGCACGATGCCGGGCCGTCTTGCCAGACAGGTGTTCCGCGCCGAAGACGGCGCCGACCATCACGTTCTCGAGCACGGTGAGCTTGGGAAAGGGCAGCGGAATCTGGAACGTGCGCGACATGCCCTTGCGGCACATCACCTCGGCCGGCGCGCCGGTCACATCCTCGCCCGCGAAGATCGCGCGTCCGCCGTTCGGCCTGAACGTTCCCGCAATAGAATTAAGGAATGTCGTCTTGCCTGCGCCGTTCGGGCCGATCAGGCCCACGATCTCGCCGGGCTCGATCTGAACAGACACATGATTGACGGCCGTCAGGCCGCCGAAGGTCTTCACAATTGCCTGAGTCTCAAGCAGAGCCAATGCTCACCTCCCACAGCGACCCGTGGCACCCGGCAATAGCGGCCGTGGCCGCCATCGCCGGGTGCCCGAAGGTCACTCAGCCAACGTTACTTCTTGCCCGTCAGCTTCGCCTCTGCCCATTCCGGGGGAAAGACGATGTAGCCCTTGCCGTCCATGTACTGCCGGACGGGGAAGAGGTAGTAGCCCTTGCCGACAACCATGTCAGGAATCGTCTCGGGCGTGTACTTGTACTCGTCCATGACGATGCCGTCCTTGTAGGTCCATTCGCCGGTCCAGATGTTGGCCTTCACGAACTCGTAGATGGCCTCGCTCGTCAGCTTGCCTTCTTTGGCATACAGATCCTGCGCCATCTTGATGAAGAAGTT
>CAZMIS010000007.1:0-30297 GCA_964566325.1 uncultured Anaerolineales bacterium | reverse complement strand
CCTCGACCAGCGCGCCCAGGTGGGTGTTGTGCCACGCGCCCGCGCCGTAGTCATACGAGGGGTACCAGGTGGTTACAGTGTCCTCAGCATCCAGGTAGGTGCTGTCGGTGTAGGTCTCGATGACCAACGGATCGGTCGACAGGACCTTGGCGCCCTTGAAGCTGCTCAAGAACGACTCGAAGTCGGGCACGAACGAGGCGTCGTAGATCGCGCTGGCTTCCTTGGCGCGGTCGAATTGCATGATCATGCGATAGATCACATCGGCCGCGGTGAACGGGCTGCCATCGTGCCACTTCACGCCGCCGAAGCCGGCCGGGTAGTAGACGGTCGTCTTGGCCTTGGCGGTCACCGTCTCGGTGTACTTCTCGCCCGCGGTGATGAACTTCTGCGCCTCGGCGTCCCAGTCCACCCATGCATCGGCCGGCACCTCGATGGACGGTGCAGTGTCAAGGGTGACCCAGTCCAGGGTTTTGGACATCATCACGCCTTCCTCGACGACCACATCAGCCTTCTCGATGTGGTTCGGCATTGCGAGGCCCGTGTACGGGTCGGCGATCACGCCCAGGTCGGTAGTGGCGCGGATGATCATCGCGTCGTACACCCACGAGGTGGCGCCGACGGGGTTCCACGGTTCAGTCAGGATGCTGGGCATCGCGATCTTCATGGAGCCGCCCACCTCGCCCTCGCGGCGGATGGTGCGGGCCCACAGCGGCGTGCCGTAAACCGCGCCGTACAGGTCGTACGCGGTCTGGACCTCGGCCCGCTTGGGGGTGATGCTGGCGCGATCGACCAGCCAGAGCCGGACGGAGTCCTGCAGGGCCAGCTCGAGCGCCTTCGCCATCAGTTCGCTGCGCTCTTCCATGCTCGTGTAGTCGTTGTTCTCGAGCTTCTCAGCCAACGCATCGAATTCCGCCGACGGCGTGTAGGCCTGCCAGAGCGGGACGCCCAGGCCGCGGGCCGTGTAGAAGAAGCTGAAGTTGTCGACCAGTGTGCGCGGCACGGCAGTGGTGATCCAGCCGCCGGTGTAGATGTGGAACTTGCCCTCGTTCGGGTCGGTGCGCTGCCAGATGGGCGACGCGTCCGCGGCCGCCTTGTAGTCGCGCGTGGCCGTGAAGCCGATCGCCTCGAGCTGGTTGGCGACGTAGTCGCCGATCAGGCGGCGCTCGTCCTCGGTGCGGATCAGGACGATGATCTCGACCGGTGCGCCCTCGAACTGGAACTTGCCGTCCACCACGGTCGCGCCGATCTTCTCCATCTCAGCGGTGATGAGCTCCTTGGCCTTGTCGAGATCATACGCGTACTTCAGCTCGAGCTGGCGGGCCACATCTGCCGAACGCACATAGTCGGTGGAGGCAATGTTGAACGGCAGCCAGCGGGGCGTGGCCAGGCCGCCCATGATCTCCTCCGCGATGTAGGTGCGGTCGATCAGGTAGTTCATGGCCTCGCGAATCGCGGGCACCCCAAACGGGTTGAGCTTGCCGGTGCCGCTGAACACGGGGCCGGCGGGGTTGAAGGTGAGCTCGTTGTAGGAGCCGTAGGATTTGTAGGAGCCCAGGTTCGGGTCAGCATCAACCTTCGCTGCGACTTCCTTGTTGCTCACGGTGTAGGCAAACAGGTCGATGTCCCCGGTCTGCAGGCGGCTGACCGCAGCATCGGACGAGGGTTCCTCGACGATCACGATCGTGTCAAGCCATCCGCCGTTGCGATCCACCGGCTCGGCGGGCTTCTCGACCTCGACGATCTTCTCGACCTCGACGACTTTCTCGACTTCCTTGACTGTTTCGACGACCTGGGTCTCGACGACCTTGACTTCCTTCTCCACTTCCACCACCTGGGTCACGACTTTCTCGACGACCTGTGGGGCGGGCGCGGGGCACGCGGTCAAAATCATGCTGAGGATTACCAGGACGCCCAGCAATACCGACAGCCTCTTCATCGACATTTTCTCCTCCTGAAAGAATGTTGAAGGGGAACTCCGACACTTAGCCGTTGCTAAGGCGCCATATATTAGGAAGGATAGCATTTCGAAATGCGCATGTCAAGTAACAATGGCCACAAACGCGCAGTCAAGGTACAACTATTGTGATGAATATCACATGCACCACGCTGGGAGCGCTCCCTCGGCGCCCGCTCATCAGCCACCGCCCACCGGGGGAAACAGGCTCAGCGCGTCGCGCTCGCTGACGGGCGTGGCCAGTCCCTCCAGGTACTCGACCGAGCGACCGTTGAGAAAAACCGTGATGTAGCCGGTGAGCCTTCCCTCGGCATTCCACAGCTTCTCGCCCAAGGCCGGGTGGAGTTCCACCAGCCTCTGCACCATGTCGCCCACCGTTGCGCCCTCCGGCGCGGGCAGATCGTGGACCGCGCCGCCCATCAGATCGCGCAGCGTCGCATAAACCCTGATTCGCACCAGACGCCTCCGTATCATGTAGCTGCGCCTATTGTACCCGCGGGCAGGCCTTTCGTGAAAGGCTCACGGGGCCGATTGAGCCTGCGGTTCACAACCGCAGCCGTGGGGCTCAGGCCGGGAGGCATCCCCGCCGCGTGTAGCCCGTGCCTTTTGGCACTTGCGCAGTTTGGCGAAATGAAACGATTGGGGTAAGATTCCATGCTATCCCACCCGCGTACGCGACGTAGACCCGCGACGCAGGACCGGGCGCATCGGCCGGAATCAGGCGCTGCCAGACACCATTCTCATCAACGCATCCGGATCGCCCGTCGTCCCACGGAGCGACCCGAACCGCCCGGCCCGAACGATGCATCTTATTGGGGAGGTGGCACGCACGTCAACGATTGGCACAAGAAAACTCAACTGACCAGACCGATCCTAGCACGCTTCAATCAAGGAGGAACCATGAAGCATTGGTCCAAGCTGGCCGCTGCCCTGGCCGTAATGGCGTTGCTCGTCGGCGTGTATGCCGTCGCGTACGCCGGCCCAGCAGCACAGACGACCGCCCCGGTCGTGGACACGAAAGCCCCGACCATCCCAGCGCTCGAAGAATGGATGGCATCGCCTCATGCCGATGTGGAGTCGGAGTCGTTCCGGCATTGGGATGAGGAAGATCCACAGGAGGTGCCTGCCTCCTGCGCCAAGTGCCACAGCTCCGCCGGCTACCAGGATTTCCTGGGCGCTGACGGCAGCGAGGCCGGCAAGGTCGACAAGGCCGCGCCGGTGAACACCGTGGTCGACTGCGTCGCCTGCCACAACTCAGCCACCGTGGCCAAGGACAGCGTCGTCTTCCCGTCCGGCATGGAACTGACCGGCCTGGGCGATGAGTCCCGCTGTATGGAATGCCACCAGGGCCGCGAGTCCGTGATCAGCGTCAACAAGCAGATCACCGACACCTTCAAGCTGGACCCGGTCAAGGACCTGGACACGGTGGTCAAGCCGCTCGTGACGACCACGGACGGCAAGACCGTGACCACGACCTTCGGCTTCCGCAACGTGCACTACTTCGCGGCCGCCGCCACCCAATACGGCACGCTCGCGAAGGGTGGCTACGAGTACGATGGCCTGAGCTACGACGGCAAGTTCGACCATCCCGCGCCGTTCAACACCTGCAACGGCTGCCACGAACCGCACTCGCTCGAGCTGAAGCTCGAGGATTGCCAGACCTGCCATGTCGACGTCAAGGCCGTTGAGGACCTGGCCGACATCCGCGAGGCCGGCTCCCTCATGGACTATGACGGCGACGGCGACGCGAAGGAAGGCATCGGCAAGGAGTATGCCGGCCTGCAGGAGAAGCTTGGCCAGGCCGTGACGGCCTACGCCAAGGAAGTCGCCAAGGCCGACATCGTCTACAACCCGGCCGCACATCCCTACTGGTTCGGCGACGCAAATGCCAACGGCAAGGCGGACGAGGGCGAGAAGGCCTACGCGGGCTGGACCCCGCGCCTGCTGAAGGCCGCGTACAACTACCAGGTAGCGGCCAAGGATCCGGGTGCGTTCGCACACAACGCCAAGTACGTCATCCAGCTGATGCACGACTCGATCGCGGACCTCAACACCAAGCTCGCGAAGCCGGTCGACATCGAGGCTGCGGCCCGGAACGACGTGGGCCACTTCGACGGCACCTCCGAAGCGTTCCGCCACTGGGACGAAGAGGGCGATGTGCCGGCTGACTGCGCCAAGTGCCATTCGGCCGACGGCCTGCCCCAGTTCATCGAGAACGCGGGCACGGTTGCGGTCGCGGGCACGGCCGTGCGCACCACCGGCGTGGTAGCTGCCGAGCCGTCCAACGGCTTTGCCTGCACCACCTGCCACGACCCCGAGGGCGAGTGGCCGGCGTTGTACGCGGTCACCAGCGTGCCGTTCCCGAGCGGCAAGAGCGTCACCTTCAGCACCGAGAAGGACGACAAGGGCGCACTCCTGCCCGAGGCGGCCAACCTGTGCCTCGAGTGCCACCAGGGCCGCGCATCCACCGCAACGGTGAATGCAGCGATCAAGGGCCTGGAAGAGGACAAGGCGCCCGAGAAGGCGCTGCGCTTCCAGAACGTGCACTACTTCGCCGCGGGTGCGTCGCTCTTCGGCACGGATGCCCAGGGCGCGTACGAGTACGCGGAGAAGGAATACGTCGGCAAGTTCGCGCACGTGCCGGGCTTCGACACCTGCACCGGCTGCCACAACCCGCATGCGCTCGAGCTGAGCCTCGACACCTGCACCACCTGCCATGCCGGCGTCAAGTCGGCCGACGAGATCCGCATCCTGGCGGCTGACCTGGACGGCGACAAGGACGTGAAGGAGCCGATCAAGGCGGAGATCGATGCGCAGGTCGAGAAGGTATACGCTGCCATGCAGTTGTACGCGAAGGACGTCCTCAAGGCGCCCATCCTGTACGATTCGCATGCCTACCCGTACTTCTTCGCGGACGCCAACGCCAACGGCAAGGTGGACGAGGGTGAGGCCGGCTACGCCGCCTGGACCCCGCGCCTGCTGAAGGCGGCCTACAACTACCAGTATGTCCAGAAGGATCCCGGCATGTTCGCGCACAACGCGAAGTACGCCGGCCAGCTCCTCTACGACACCCTGGAGGACCTGGGCAAGGGCGGCATCAAGGTCGACCTGACCGGCATGGTTCGCCCCGAAGTGAAGAAGTAACACGATTCACCCCGTAGGGGCGACCGGCCGGTTGCCCCTACACCAGTCAAGTGCCGGGTGCTTGCGATCCTGCGGATCGTCGAGTGCCCGGCACTTCTATTCGCACCTTCCCCCACCTGTGCTATAATTCTCTTGTTCTGGCACTTCTATCAATCTCCCATTAACTACAGGAGGCAGTACGATGTCGACCATGATTACCCAGGTGTATGGGCGTGAAATTCTGGACTCCCGCGGCAACCCGACGGTTGAGGTGGAAGTCTGGCTTGAAGACGGCGAGATGGGACGCGCGGCCGTTCCATCCGGCGCGTCGACCGGCGTGCACGAAGCGCTCGAGCTGCGCGACGGCGACAAGGGTCGCTACGGCGGCAAGGGCGTCAGCAAGGCCGTCGAGCATGTGAACAACGAGATCGCCGAGGTATTGTTCGGCATGGACGCGCTGGATCAGGCGGGCGTCGATCAGACGATGCTCGACCTCGACGGCACGCCCAACAAGGCGAAGCTCGGCGCGAACGCGATCCTGGGCGCCAGCATGGCCGTGGCCCGCGCGGCTGCGGAGGCGTGCGGCCTGCCGCTCTACCGCTACCTGGGCGGCGTCGGCGCGCGCACCCTGCCCGTGCCGATGATGAACATCATGAACGGCGGCGCGCACGCGGGCTTCGAGAGCACCGACTTCCAGGAGTTCATGGTCGCGCCCATCGGCGCGCCGTCCTTCAAGGAAGCCGTGCGCATGGGCTCCGAGACCTACCAGGCGTTGAAGGCCGTGCTGAAGAGCAAGGGCTTCACGACCGGCGTGGGCGACGAGGGCGGCTTCGCGCCGAAGCTGGGCGCCAACTCCGAGGCCATCGAACTGATCCTGACGGCCATCGAGAAGGCCGGCTACAAGCCGGGCGTGGACATCGCGATCGCGCTCGATCCTGCGGTCAGCGAGATCTACGAGGATGGCCTGTACCTGCTGCGCCGCGAGGGCGGCAAGAAGCTCACCTCAGCGGAGCTGGTCGACCTGTGGGCCAGCTGGGTCGCACAGTACCCGATCATCTCGCTCGAAGACGGCCTGGCCCAGGACGACTGGGAGGGGTGGCAGCTCGTCACGGAGAGGCTGGGCGACAAGATCCAGCTGGTCGGCGACGACCTGTTCGTGACCAACGTTGAGCGCATTGGCCGCGGCATCGCCGAGAAGTCGGCCAATTCCGTGCTCATCAAGCTGAACCAGATCGGCACGCTGACCGAAACCATCGCCGCGATCGAGATGGCCCGCCGCGTCGGCTGGACCGCCATGGTGTCGCACCGCTCGGGCGAGACCGGCGACACCTTCATCGCGGATCTGACCGTCGCCATGGGCACCGGCCAGCTCAAGACGGGCGCGCCGGCCCGCTCCGAGCGCGTGGAGAAGTACAACCAGCTCATGCGGATCGAAGATGAGCTGGGCGAAAACGCGATCTACGCTGGCCGCAGCGCGTTCCGCGGGCTGTAGGCGTCGCGACCGTAGGGGCGACCCCCCGATCCACGATCCGGTAGGGGCGGACCTGTGTGTCCGCCCCTCGCTATTCAGGCGGAGGACGCCGATGGCCAAGCAGGACGTGCTCTACCTCGAACTCCTCGAGGCGCTGCAGGGGGAGGGCTGTGCGGTGTGCCGGCTGGCCCGGCGGGCCAGCGCCAGCTACCTGCGCGGCCTGATCTACGAGGGCATCACGGATGTCAAGCTGCGCGAGGCGTTGCGCGATGCCCGCGGGTTCTGCTATCAGCACGGCTGGCGGGTGGCGAACCAGCGCGGGTCGGTGCTGGGCACCGCGATCATCTATCAGGACGTCATCAATACCCTGGTCAGGGCGCTCGACAGCGCGGGTGACGCCCCGTCCCGGCTCTTCGGTCGGGGACGCGGAGCATGGCCGCGCGACCTTGCGGCCTCGGCCGAGTGTCCCGCGTGCGTGCTGGAGAGCGATGGCGCTCGCCGTGCGGCCACCCTCCTGTTGAAGCATCTGGACGATGAGGCCATCGCCCAGGCCTATGCGCGGGCAGGCGGGCTCTGCCTGCCCCACCTGCAACTCACGCTCTCCCATGCGAGCCCGTCCGCCGCGCGCACCCTGGCCGGGTGGCAGTCGGCAGCCTGGGCGCGGCTGCGCGGGGAACTGGACGAGCTGATCCGCAAGCACGACTACCAGTTCACCTCCGAGCCCGTCCTCCCCGGGGAGGCCGATGCCTGGCGCCGCGCGGTCGCCGCGGTCGTAGGCGAACCCGAGCCGGAGAAGCTATAAGGACATCCCCGGCAGTTTGGGATGGGCCCCAGCATCTTTCCAGACGATCAGCTGCTGCAGAGCCGTAAACGAGGAGGAACCGCACATGTCCGCAGTACCATCGGTGACACTCAACAACGGAGTGGAAATGCCCGTCCTGGGTTTCGGCGTCTTTCAGGTCAGGGATGCCGAAGAATGCGAACGCAGCGTGGACGAAGCTATTCGCGCCGGCTATCGCCTGATCGATACTGCTGCTGCCTATGGAAATGAAGAGGCCGTCGGCAAGGCGATCATAGGCAGTGGTGTGCCGAGAGAAGAGCTGTTCATCACGACCAAGCTGTGGATCGCTGACGCTGGCGACGAGCGCACCCCGGCGGCTTTCGAGCGGTCACTGAAACGCCTGCAACTCGATTATGTCGACCTATACCTGATCCATCAGCCGGTCGGAGATGTGTATGGCGCCTGGCGCGCCATGGAAGCCCTGTACCGCCAAGGGCAGATACGCGCCATCGGGGTCAGCAACTTCCATCCCGATCGGATCCTGGATCTCATCCTGCATAACGAGGTCGTGCCAGCGGTGAACCAGCTCGAAACTCACCCGTTCTGCCAGCAGATCGAAACTCAGCGGTTCCTGCAGGAAAACCAGGTTCAGATCGAGTCCTGGGCGCCGTTTGCGGAAGGCAGAAACGACATGTTTCAGAATGACCTGCTGCTTGCTCTGGCCGCAAGACACCGGAAGAGCGTCGCACAGATCGTCCTGCGCTGGCTCACCCAGCGCGGCGTCGTGGCGATTCCTAAGTCAGTTCGTCCCCAGAGGATCGCGGAAAACTTCGATGTGTTCGATTTTGAGCTCAGCCTCGAGGACATGGCCGCGATCGCAACCCTGGATACGGGAAGGAGCCTGTTCTTCGATCATCGCGATCCGGAAATGGTGAGATTTCTGAGTGAGGCCCGGCGCGATACCTGAGGCCCAGGTCGCCCAGGTCAACCGCATTGACAGCGCGTCCCACTCCGGGCTATACTAGGCCTTGCCGTTCCCGCCCAAGGCGCATATCCTGTCCCTGCGTCGCGCGATATCTGATCGCCCTGGAGGAGCCAACATGACCCACCCCGTCCCGTCAGACGAGGCGCCTGTCCCGGCGCCTGTCCCGGCGCCCGCATCGAGGCGCCCGTCAGCCCGTCCCAGGCGCAAGCGATGGCCTATCACCCTGGCGCTGCTGGCCGGCGTCGCCTTCCTGCTGCTCTTCTTCATCGTCTCCACTGAAGTGCTGCACTATACGGAATCGACCGCATTCTGCTCGTTGTGCCACGTAATGAAGCCGGAGGTGACCGCGTACCACAATTCGGCCCATGCCCGCGCGGAATGCGGCACCTGCCATATCGGTCCGGGCGCGGTGCCGGCCATCCAGGCCAAACTCGCGAACGTGCGCTACCTGTGGGTCTACCCTACCAACCAGTATGAGCGCCCCATCCCGTCGCCCATCCACAGCTTGCGGCCGGTGGAGGTCGTCTGCGAGCAATGTCACTGGCCCGAGAAGTTCTACGCGGACCGCGTCGTAGTGAAGAATGAGTTCGCCCCGGACGAAGCCAACAGCCTCACGCAGGTGGCCTTCAACATCCGCACGGGCGGCGGAGAGGCGACGCAGGGATATGGCCGGGGCATCCACTGGCACATCGCCAACCCGGTCTATTACATCGCCACGGACGAGGATCGCCAGGACATCCCCTGGGTGTCGGCGGAGTTCGGCGGCGTCGTCACCGAGTTCCTGGCGGTGGACAGCAACCTGACGCCGGAGGCGCTGGCCACGTACGAGAAGCGCAAGATGGACTGCGTCGACTGCCACAACCGCGCGTCGCATGATTTCCGGCGCCCGGCTGAATTGCTCGACGAAGCCCTGGCACAGGGAGTGCTGCCCTCCCTGCCCTTCATCAAGCAACAGGGCGTGAAGGTGCTGGAGCAGCAGTATGCGACCGAGGAAGAGGCCGCCGGTGCAATCGCTGCGGTAGAGACGTTCTATCAGAACGAGCAGCCGGCCGTCTACGCGGAGCGCGAGGGCGACGTGCGGGCCGCCGTGAAGGTGCTGCAGGACATCTTCGACCGCACGCAGTTCCCCTTCATGAACGTCACCTGGGAGAGCCACCAGAACAACATCGGCCACAAGGACTTTCCGGGCTGCTTCCGCTGCCACGACGGCAAACACCTGAGCGCGAGCAACGAGGCCATCCGCCTCGAGTGCAATGTGTGCCACACGATTCCGCAGGTGGCCGGACCCGGCCAGGTGCTGCCGCCACTCAATGCCGTGGCGATTGCCAACGAACCGGACTCGCACCGCAGCACGACCTGGCTGGCCGAGCACCGCTACCAGTTCGACGCATCGTGCGCCGCATGCCACACCGTCGACAATCCGGGCGGAGACGACAATGCGAGCTTCTGCGCCAACAGCGCGTGTCACGCCACAGAGTGGCAGTATGCCGGCCTGAACGCGCCGAGGATTCGGGAATTGGCCGCGCCGCCTCAGAAGCCGGCGACGGGCACGCCCAACCCCGTGCCGCATCCGATGAACGCTTCGACGGACTGCCAGGTGTGTCACGGGCCGGACAAGGTGAGGCCGTACCCGGAGAATCACGCCGCGTTCCCGGCGGATATGTGCACCGGCTGTCACGCACCCACCCTGCAGGAGGGCGAACGGGCCGCCGCGGCGCCAGGCATCCCGCACCAACTGGCCGGCATGGACGACTGTGGCCTGTGCCACGGCCCGGACAAGATGAAGCCGGCGCCCGACAACCACGCGGCCTTCACGACCGACCTGTGCACCCTGTGTCACCAGCCGGAGGCCGGGGACGGGAGCACAGCGCCGCAACCTGCACCGGAGACTGAGAGCGAGATGGAGGGTGAGGGCGCCATGCCGGCCATCCCGCACGAGCTGACGGGGCGGGAGGACTGCCTGGTCTGCCACGCGCCGGAGGGCGGCGTCAAGCCCGCGCCGGCAAATCACGCGGGACGCACGAACGACATGTGCCAGACGTGCCACCAGCCGGGCAGCTGAGCACGTCACGACGCCACCGATCGAAAGGGCCGGCTCTCGACTGAGTGCCGGCCCTTTGCTGCCCGTCGCCCGGCTCACCGCCCCGGCTCACCGGCGCCGTGGGGCCTGCCGGACCGCCGCGACGTCCCCGCTCCAGACCGTGTGGATCGCGCCCGCGTCGTCCTGCACCAGCAGCGCGCCGTCGGGCGTCACGCCGGTCGCGACCCCCTCCAGCGCACGGTCCATCTGCGAGACGAACACTCGCCGGCCGAGCGTGTCCAGCCGCGCGGCCCACGTCTCGTGCAACGACTCGCCCGCCTCGATGCGCGCCAGCAGGGGCTCCGCCGCGCCGAGCAGCGCGACCAGCAGTGCCAGCCGGTCGACCGGCGCGCCCGTGGCGGTGAGCAGGCTGCCCGCAGGCCAGCGCAGGCCGCCCGGTGCATCGGGCAGCTCGAAGTCGACGTTGACGTTCAACCCCAGGCCGATGACCGCATAGGCCAGCCGTCCATCGGCCGTCTCCAGCTCGGCCAGCATGCCGCCCAGCTTGCGGCCGTCGTACAGCACGTCGTTCGGCCATTTCAGCCCGACCTCGAGGCCGCACACCTGCCGGATGGCCTCCACCGCGGCCAGGCCCAGGCACATGGTCATTTGCCCGGCGCGCGTGAGCGGCAGATCCGGCCGCAACAGCAGCGACAGCAACAGGCACGTGCCCGGCGGGGCCCACCATGAGCGGTCCAGGCGACCGCGGCCGGCCGTCTGCTCGTCCGCCACCACCAACAGGCCGTCGCCCGCGCCGCCACGGCCATGCTCGTGCGCCACGTCGTTCGTCGAGCCCACGCGGGCGAACCACAGTGTGGGCCGGCCCAGGCGTCGCGTGGTCAGCGCAGCCGCGATCGTTTCAACATTCAGTTCGGTCATGGACCTCAGTGTAGCACATGTCGCCCCCCAGTGTGCGCGATTGCGCACACGGCTCCGCAATGCTATATTGTGGACAGCCGCTGCAGATGCCTGGCGCGGCGCGACTGGGTTGCGGCCAGGCATGATCCCGGCCATGGAGCTGTCATGGAGCGCCTGTTCACCCCCTGGCGGATGGCCTACATCCGGAACGCCAAGCAGGACGGCTGCATCTTCTGCGACATGTTGGAGATGCCCGATCGCGAGGCGCTTATCCTGCACCGAGGGCGTCTCGCCTTCCTGGTGCTGAACCGCTATCCCTACAACAACGGCCACTTCATGTCCGTGCCCTACCGCCACATCGACACGCTGGAGTTGCTGACGCCGGACGAGATGGCCGAGATGATGGCGCTGGTGGCGCGCGGCCTGACCGCGCTGCGCACAGCCTGGCAGCCTGAAGGATTCAACGTCGGGGTCAATATCGGCGGCGCGGCGGGCGCGGGGGTGAAGGGCCACGTGCACATGCACGTCGTGCCGCGCTGGGCGGGCGACACCAACTTTATGTCCGCGGTGGCCGGCACGCGCGTCATCCCGCAGACGCTCGATGAGACGTACGAGGAGCTGAGCGCCGCGCTGCGTGCTGTAGAGACGTAGCATCTGTTTGCACACTTCGGCCGGCGGTTAGAAACCGCGGCAACCACTGCAAAGCCTGCCTGCGCAGGCTGATCACCGGAACACAAGCACTGCGCTCGGGGCTGCCGACAGCGCACAAGTCTCCGAAGGAGACTTCGCGAAGGTAGCTGCGACTTCCAGTCGCCCAACGGTGAGATTAAACGTCTCTGCCCTAACCCAAAGGGGCAGTACGCAAGGAGAGTCCCACCATGCCCACGGCAACGATCGAGGGTCAGGCACTGCACTACAAGATCCACACCGGCGGACCACAGCCCAAGGGACCGGCCCTGCTGCTGCTTCACGGCGCGGGCGGCAACCTGATGCACTGGCCGGGCGAGCTGCGCCGGCTGGCGGGTCGCACGGTGATCGGCGTCGACCTGCCGGGGCACGGTCACTCGGCGGGACCAGGTCGGCGCGACATCGGCGCTTATGCGGAGATCGTGCGGGCGCTTGTCGAGAAGCTTGCTCTGCCGCACTTTGTCGTCGCCGGCCACTCGATGGGCGGCGCCATCGCACTGGAGCTGGCGCTGGGCGCCCCAAGCCGCCTGGCCGGGCTGATCCTCGTAGGGACCGGCGCGCGACTTCGGGTCGCACCCCAGGTGCTCCAGGGCATCGAGTCGGACTTCGCGGCGACCACGACGCTGCTGGCCGAATGGACGCACGCGCCCGCGGCCGATCCGAACTTGCTGCGCCTGTACGCCCGCCGGCTGCGCGAGACGCCGGCCGAGGTCCTGCGGGACGACTTCCTGGCGTGCGATGCGTTCGACCGCCGCAGCGACTTGGCGGCCATCGCCGTGCCCACGCTGATCCTCTGCGGCGACGCCGATCGCATGACGCCGGTCAAGTACAGCCAATTCCTGCGCGACGAGATCCGCAACAGCCAGCTCGTCGTCGTGCCGGGCGCCGGGCACATGGTGGTGCTCGAGCGGCCGGCCGCGGTCACTGCGGCGATCGACGCGTTCCTGCACGACGCCGCACACGAGGTGCGCACCGGCGCGCCGGGCAAAATGGACACTGACAGGTAAGACACCCGGCGCTCAGGGCGAGGACAAGTTCGTTCCCACATCTTGCATTACACGTGAACACGTGTTACACTCTTTCACGTGGAGGCAACACGATGGAGACCCAGAATATCACCCTGTCCCTGCCCAAGGACCTTGTACGCAAGGCCAAGCTGATGGCTGTGGAGCGACAAACCTCGATCTCGGGCCTGCTGAAGGAACTGCTGGCCAATGAGGTGGCCCGGGACGATCGCTATGGCAAGGCGCGCGGCCGGCATGTCGAAGCCTTGCGTCGGGGCGCGGACCTCGGCACCCGCGGGACGATAGATTGGACGCGCGAGGAGATTCACGAACGATGAGCGCGGTCCAGGGCTACCAGTTCGTGGATACCAACGTCCTGGTCTACGCTCACGACACGACAGCCGGCGCGAAGCGCGACCGCGCCGCGCGGCTGCTGGAGGAGTTGTGGGAGTCCCGCCTCGGCTGCCTGAGCATCCAGGCGCTGCAGGAATTCTATGTCACCATCACGCGCAAGGTGGCACGGCCGCTGGAGAGCAGCGCGGCAGCCCAGATTGTTGCGGACCTGTCCGCGTGGCGGGTGCACGCTCCCCAGGCGCGCGATATCCTGGATGCGATAGAGCTCCAGCGCCGTTACGGAGTTGCGTTCTGGGATGCGATGATCTTGCAGAGCGCAGCGTACATGGGGTGCGAAGTCGCCTGGTCGGAGGATCTGAACGCGGATCAGATCTATGATGGGGTGCGCGTCGTCAACCCGTTTGACGATTGAAGTCAGTCGGAATCGGCGAGCAGCTCCGCCAGCAGCTTGGCCGCGTCCGCAGCCGCGCGGGCACGGTGGCTCACGCGGTTCTTCATCTCGGGCGCCAGCTGGGCCATAGTCGCCCCGTGATCGGGCATGTAGAAGACGGGATCGTAGCCGAAGCCTTGCTCGCCGGCCGGCCCGAACGCGATAACGCCTTCACACGCGCCGTGCGCCACCCGGCAATCTCCCTCCGGCGTGGCCAATGCGACCGAGCAGCGGAAGCGCGCGGTCCGGCGGTCCCAGGGAACGCCCGTCAACGCATCGAGCAACTTGCGATAGCGGTCAGCATCCGTCGCACCCTCTCCCGCATAGCGGGCGGAGTAGACGCCCGGCGCGCCGTCCAGTGCATCGACCTCCAACCCGGAGTCGTCTGCCCACGTCCACAGGCCGGTCAACACAGCGTAGGCCGCAGCCTTCAGCCGCGCGTTCTCCTCCAGGCTGGCGCCGGTCTCCTCGACCTCGACGCTGATGCCCTCCGCGTCGAGGTAGGTCACCTCGACCGGCAGACCTCCCAGCAGTTCCCGGTACTCCCTCACCTTCCCCTGGTTGTGCGTCGCGACCAGCAGTTTGCGCATCGGTTTCTCTCCTTGACGGGGGCAGCCACACAGGGCTGCCCCTACGATTGGCGGCCGGCGGCCCGGCTTTTGGCTCGCACGGGCGACCGTGCTATCATACATGCTCCTGACTAACTGCGCCCAAATCAACCGGGACGCCTGTGGGGACCACATGTCAAAGACCCATCCGCTCCGTATCTTCTCCGGCTCTGCCAACCTGCCGCTGGCCGAATCGGTGGCGAAGATCCTGAAAATCAAGCTGGGACAGTGTACGACGACCCAGTTGAAGGACACAGAGATCCACGTCACCATCGATGAAGTCGTACGAGACCAGGACGTATTCGTCATCCAGCCGTGCTCCAGGCCGGTCAACGACAATCTGATGGAGCTGATGCTCTACATCGATGCGCTGCGCCGGGCATCGGCGCATGAGATCACGGCCGTCATCCCGTACTATCCCTACGGCCGGCAGGAACGCATGGCGCGTGGCCGCGAGGCGATCAGCGCGAAGGTTGTGGCGACCATGCTGGAATCGATGGGCGTGGGCCGGGTCCTCTATTTCGACGTCCATGCCCCCGCAACGCAGGGCTTCTTCGATGTGCCCGTGGACCCGCTCAGTGCGCTGACCGTGTTGGCCGACTATTTCAACAAGCCCGAGTTCGCCAACGCGGCGATCGTGTCGCCCGATGTCGGCCGCGCCAAGTTCGCGGGCCGCTACGCGGAGATTCTGCGGCTGCCCCTGGTCGTGATGCACAAACGGCGCGATAGCTTCACGGAGACCGGTGTCTCGCACGTCGTGGGCGACATCGAAGGCAAGATTCCCATCGTCATCGACGACGTGATCGCAGGCGGCAGCGTCCTCCAGGAGCTCGAGGCGCTCTTCGATGCGGGTGCGCTCCAGGAGGCGTACCTGGCCATCACGCACGGCGTGATGCTCGACTCGGCATTGAAACGGCTCGAGGACCCGCGCATCAAGGGCCTCGTGATCACGGACACCATCTGCCAGCCGGAAGCGGTCCGCAACCACCCGAAGATCACGGTCGTCTCCATCGCCGGGCTGCTCGCCGAGGTGATCGAGTGCATCCATGCGGGCAAGTCGATCAGCGGCCTGATGTCCAAGGCGAAGGTGTAGGCGCATGGCACCTTCTGGTTGGGGTGATTGGATCGCCGGCGCCGCAGCCTGGCTCCTGCCCGCCGTGGCCCTGCTTGCGGTCGTCGCACTGGCCCTGGCAGGGTGGCTGCTGAGCCGCCTCATCAGGCTCGAGAAGCAGTATGATCTGCTCACGCGCGGCACCGACGGCGGCAATCTGCAGCAGGTGCTGGAGGCGCACATGGCCGACATGCGCCAGGCCCAGGCCTCCGTTCAGGAGCTGGACGTCCTGGCCCGGGGCCTGGAGCGGGCGGCCCACCATCACGTGCAGCGCATCGGTTTTCTGCGCTTCAACCCGTTCCGCGATGCAGGCGGCGACCAAAGTTTCGCGCTCGCAGTGGCCGATCAGGACGGCAACGGCTTCGTCCTCAGCAGCCTGCACAGCCGCGACGTGACGCGCGTGTACGGCAAGCCCCTCGCCGCGTGGGAGTCTGTCTATCCACTCACCGACGAGGAGCAGCAAGCCATCGGTAAAGCGAAGGCTCAACCTTAGGATCACGGGAGAAAGCTTGTGTTCAGACGCGATTCCCGGCCCGCGCCGGATCAGATCGAGGTCATCATCGGCCCCCGCGCGACGTTCGACGGCCGGCTGCGCTGCGATGGCAGCGTGCGCCTGGACGGCGCGGTGGAGGGCGGGTCCATCGAGACCCTGGGCAACGTGCTCATCACCGAGGGTGCGCGCGTCATCGCGGACATCAAGGCGAAGACCGTGTCGGTGGCCGGCGCGTACAAGGGAACGATCACCGCTGAGCGCGTGGAGCTGCTCGAGGGCGGCCGGCTGTGGGGCGTGATCAACGTCCAGTCGTTCCTGCTGGACGAGGGCGCTCACTTCCACGGTGAATTGGTGATGCAGGGCGGCGAGGCGACCGATCCGTTCGCCACGGCCCGACCCGCCCCTGAGGCACAGATCCCGGTGGATGCGCCGCCGGCAGAAGAACCGCTCGACGCTGCTGAAGACGAGATCGCGCCGGCAGCCTGACAATTGCGAAGACAAAAAGGCCCCTGCCCGCAGTTACGAGCAGGGGCTTCCTCATATCAACGCCCGGTTTCAGGCGCGCAGGAGGCCGATCCGCACGTCGGGCTGCTCCAGGTACCACAGCAGGAAAGCCGACATCACGATCGAGAGCAGCGACAGGGCGATGTAGGGCACGTTCAACACCCAGTCCGATCCGACCTGGTTCGCCGAATGCGGCCAGACCATCATCAGCCGGCTGATGATGTTAAAGCCCTGGGCGAAGGCGAGCAGCGTCCAAGGCCAGGGGGCCGGCGTCCGCCTGAAGATCAGGTACACGTCAGCGATGATGACCATCACGGCCAGGACGACGGGCAGCCACCACTCCTGGGTTGAGGGCGAGAACGATTCCGCGGGAAACAGGACGAGCGGGATGAGCTGAAGAACCAGAACAGCAATGATCAGCGCGGGGTTGGCGATAGCGCGGCGTTGCATCAAACGGATTCTCCTTCCGGCTAACGAGGTATGGCTCCGATTATAGAGGGGTCCCAGCCCTCTGTCAAGCGTTTGACATTTGGAATAGCGTTCCTATATAATCTGCACACGTGCCAAGGTCGATTGGCGCAATGGCCAGACATATCCCTCGTATACCAGTGTGGGCGCCAGATCAGCAGACAATGGAGCAATTCCAGGTGATCTCGCCATAAAACCGCGGATCACCGTTCACCCAGACACTCTTCGTCGCTGAGGAGGTGGTCGCGGCCGAGTAACCCATCTCACCATCCATGCCGTCGTCAACATTGATGACGCATCGATCCGCTCGCCGCGTACAGATAGGTTCTATCCGGTTCAGTTTCCATTTCACCAGGAGGAGAACATTCCCATGCGTACATTCAAAGTGATCACCGTCCTCTTGCTCCTCGCCGTCGTGGTGTCGGCCTGCGGTGGCGCCGCAGCGCCGGCCGCAGCGACCGAGGTCAAAATCGCCGTGTTGGCGCCCCTCAGCGGCAGCCAGCCGACCTTCGGCGCCATGACCCGCGACGGAGCACTGCTCGCCATCGAGGAGTACTCCAAGGCCCACAATGGCGGCGTGCTCGGCGGCAAGACCATCAAGGCGATCGTCGAAGACAGCCAGTGCAGCCCTGACCCGGCCGTGAACGCAGCCAACAAGGTCATCGACCAGGACAAGGTGCACTACATCGTCGGCGAGGTCTGCTCGTCGGCATCGATCCCGGTCTCTGAGATCGCGAATGCCAAGAAGATCCTGCAGATCAGCCCCACCTCCACCAACCCGGACGTGACGGTGGACAAGGAAGGGAAGACCAAGGATTACATCTTCCGCGCCTGCTTCATCGACCCGTTCCAGGGCACGGTCGGCGCCAACTTTGCGCTCAACACCCTCGGCGCGAAGAAGGCCTTCATCATGCTCGATCAGTCCAACGACTACGTGAAGGGCCTCGCCGAGTTCTTTGAAGCAGCCTTCGTCAAGGGCGGCGGCACGGTCGTGGGCAAGGAAAGCTACAACGGCAAGACCGACACCGACTTCTCGGCCATCCTGGCCAAGGTCGCCGATGCACAGCCGGACATGGTCTACCTGCCCGACTACTACCAGGCGGTCAACCTGGTCACCAAGCAGGCCAAGGACAAGGGCATCAACATCCCGTTCATGGGCGGCGATGGCTGGGACTCCTCGGACCTGGACCTGGTGGCTGCCAACGGCGGATTCTTCACCAACCACTACTCGCCGGAAGATCCGCGGCCCGAGGTGCAGAACTTCGTGAACGGCTTCAAGGCGAAGTACAACGCGACGCCTGATGCGCTGGCTGCCTTGGCGTACGACGCGACGATGATCCTGCTGACCTCCATCGACAAGGCCGGCGTCGACGACGCGACCAAGGTCAAGGACGCGATGGCCGCCATCGAGTACCAGGGTGTGTCCGGCAAGACCACCTACGATGCGCAGCACAATCCGGTCAAGGCCGCCACCATCCTGCAGGTGACCACCGATGGCGTGAAGTTCCACTCGGTCGTGAATCCCTAGTCGACGGGGCTCACAGGGCTGACCGACCCCCGAGCCGCTGAGCCCGCGAGTCCATCACCACACCCAAGTGGAGGGCGCTTGAACCCGCCCTCCACTTGTCTGAAAACCCACGATACGGAGGTAAGCGCGGATGCAACAGGCTTCGGTCTCCAAGCAATCTTCTTATGCCGCGCGCAGACCCGGCAGCCGCTTCGCATGGATCGGGAAGGCTTTTCTTGTCGCGCTGGCGGTGGGCGTCTTAGCGCTTCTCGTCCCCAACGCGATCAAGACCCCCAGCCTCTTCATACAGATCATTCTGAGCGGGCTACAGCTGGGCTTTGTCTATGCCATGATTGCCCTGGGCTACACCATGGTCTACGGCATCGTCAAGCTCATCAACTTCGCCCACGGCGATATCTTCATGGTCGGGGCGTTCGTCAGCTACTACCTGGTCGCGCGCTTCCAGATGCACCTATGGCCATCGATCGCCTTCCCGGGATTTCCGACCGGGCTGTCGCTGGCCATCGGCATGCTGACCATCATGTTGATCTGCATCCTGGTCTGCGTGGCCATGGCGGTCACCATCGAGCGGGTGGCCTACAAGCCGCTGCGCGATGCCCCGCGCATCGCCGCACTCATCACGGCGATCGGCGTCTCCTTCTTCCTGGAGTTCTTCGGAGCGCTGTATTTCGTCTTCTCGGGCCGCTTCATCCCATATCAGCGCCCCTTCGACGTGGTGACCTGGTACGTCGACTTCACCGGCATCCACAGGCTGGTCGCGGGCCAGACGCCGCCGGCGAACGTCGTCACTATCTCGAACATCTTCCTGATCATCGTTGCGACGTCCATCCTCGTGCAGCTGCTGCTCCAATACCTGGTGAAGCGCACGAAGCTCGGCAAGAGCATGCGGGCCGCCTCGTTCGATAAGCCCACTGCCCGGCTCATGGGCATCAACGTCGACCAGGTGATCTCGTTCACCTTTGCGGTCGGCGCAGCCTTCGCGGCCCTGGGCGGCATGCTGTATGCCGTCGCCTATCCGTCGATCTGGACCCAGTTGGGCATCCTGCCGGGCCTCAAGGCGTTCGTCGCCGCGGTGCTCGGCGGCATCGGCAGCATCCCGGGCGCGTTTGTCGGCGCGCTGATCATGGGTCAAGCCGAGGCGTTAACCATGGGGTTCATCTCGACGCCGATGCGCGATGCGGTGGCGTTCACACTCTTGATCCTGGTGCTCCTGGTTCGGCCGACCGGCATCTTCGGCGAGCCTGAGCCGGAAAAGGCATAGGGGGCAACGATGGGTCTCGACCAACTTCTCTTCTCAGTCGTCAAGATCGTCGCCATCCTGGCCTGGATCTACGGCGTGCTCTGGGTGCTGGACCTGAAGGCATGGTGGGCCAAGGTCGCCGGCATCGTCGCGGCCTTTGGCATCGTGCAACTGGCCCTGACGCCCTTCGGCGGCTTCCAGGTGCTAAACGACTTCGATCGCGGCCTGCTCTTCCAGGCCAGCGCCATGGCCATGGTCGCGATGGGTCTCAACCTGATCTACGGCTTCAACGGCCAGTTCAGCCTGGGCCAGTGGGGCTTCTACGGCCTCGGCGCGTATGCTTCGGCGGATATCACCTACCGCTGGATGAACGGCGATGCGAGCGGACTCTTCGTCGCAGGCCTGCTGGTCATCCTCGGCGGCCTGATGATCCTCCTGGTGGGCCGGCTGATCGGCCGCCTGAAGGGCATGCCCGTCCTGTCGCAGTTCACCCTCTACCTGCTCGGCATGGCCGTGGCAGCGGTCATCGCCGTCTTCATCGGCAACGCGCTGGCGCGTGCACTTGCGCCGGCATTCGAGAGCGGCGTCCTGCTCAGCAATGCGGCCCTGAACGTACTGCTCCTGCTGGCGGTGATCATCGGCGGCGTCTTTGCGGCCGAGGTGAGCTTCCTCTTCGGCCTGCCGGTGCTGACCCTGGGCAGCGACTACTTCGGCATCGCCACCCTCGGCTTCACCATCGTCGTGCAGACCCTGATGATCAACTCCGACACGATCCTGCCCTTCCCCGAGATGAAGGGCGGCCGGGGCATGATCGGCATCCCCAAGCTCACCACCTGGTTCTGGGCCTTCTTCTTCCTGATGGTGACCATCATCGTGATGCGCAACCTGATCTATTCCAGCACGGGGCGCGCGATCATCTCGGTGCGCGAAGATGAGACCGCAGCCAAGGCCATGGGCATCGACGTGGCGCGCTACAAATTGCTTGCCTTTGTGGTGGGCAGTTTCTTCGCCGGCCTGGGCGGCGGCATCTACGCCCACTTCATGGGATTCCTGAGCCCGAACTCGTTCAGCTTCCTGCTGGGGTTCAACCCCCTGATCATCGTGGTGTTCGGGGGGCTGGGCAGCATGACCGGAACGCTGACCGCCTCCTTCGGCTGGATCTTCTTCCTCGAAGGTCTCTTGCGCGTGATCCTGGCCCAGATGGGCACCGATGCGCCGACCTGGCGCTACGTGCTCTACCCCATCGCGCTGCTGCTGCTGATGCTGCTGCGGCCGCAAGGTCTGATGGGCAACATCGAATGGGGCTTCTTCAAGAATCCAACGTTCAGGAAGATACTGCACGGCGTTGGCAGCAAACCGGCGCCTGCGGGCGCAGCGGGTGACGGAGGTAAGGCAGCATGAACGCTACGACACCATCTCCCACCACCCAGCCGGTGCTCGAGATTCAGGGCCTGACCAAGGTCTTCGGCGGCCTGCGGGCCGTCAGCAACTTCGACCTGACCGTCGAAAAAGGCGCCCTGGACGGGCTGATCGGCCCCAACGGCGCGGGCAAGACCACCGTGTTCAACATGATCAGCGGTCTCTACGTGCCGACCGAGGGCGAGATCATCCTCCAGGGGGAGAGCACGATCGGCATGGAGCCGTTCGAGGTCACCAACCTGGGCGTGGGCCGCACCTTCCAGAACATCCGCCTGTTCCCCAACCTGACAGTGCTCGACAACGTCCGCATCGCCTACCACCCGCACGCGGGTTACGGCATGCAGGACGGCCTGCTCCGCAACGGCAAGTTCAGCACCAAGGAGCGGGAACTGACGGAGAAGGCGCGGGACTTCCTGGCCATCTTCGGATTGGACCGGCTCCAAAATGAGACTGCCAAGAACCTGCCCTACGGCGAACAGCGCCGGGTGGAGATCGCACGCGCGCTCGCCAGCGATCCCAAGCTGCTGCTGCTGGACGAGCCGGCCGCCGGCATGAACCCGAACGAGATCGGGCGCCTGATGGAATACATCCATTTCATCCGGGATCGTTTCAACCTGACGATCCTGCTGATCGAGCACCAGATGCGCCTCGTCATGAACATCTGTGAGAAACTGACGGTGATGGACTTCGGCCAGATCATCGCGCGCGGCGGGCCGAAGGACATCCAGGACAACCCGCAGGTCATCGAAGCGTATCTTGGCCGCGGCGCGGTGAGCAAGGCCGGCGTGGTCAGGAGGGACGTCTAAATGCTACTCCAAGTCAGGGACCTCAACGTCTACTACGGGGCCATTCACGCGCTGCAAGGCATCTCCTTTGACGTGGACGAAGGCGAGATCGTCACCCTGATCGGCGCGAACGGCGCGGGCAAGTCGACGACGCTCAAGACCGTGTCCGGGCTGCTGCACCCCCGCTCGGGGCAGGTGATCCTCCGCGATGAATCGCTGGTCAACACGGCCGCACAGAACATCGTGCGCAAGGGCGTCATCCACGTGCCCGAAGGGCGCCGGATCTTCGCACCGCTGACCGTGGAAGAGAACCTGGAGATGGGTGCGTTCACGCGCACCGATACCGCTGAGATTCGCACCAGCATGGAACGCGTCTTCAAAAGCTTCCCGCGGCTCAAGGAGCGCCTCAGCCAGCTCGGCGGCACGCTGTCGGGCGGCGAGCAGCAGATGCTCGCCATCGGCCGCGGCATGATGGCGCGGCCGAAGCTGCTGCTTCTGGATGAGCCCTCGATGGGCCTTGCGCCCATCCTGGTCGAGGAGATCTTCTCCATCATCCAGGAGATCAACTCCCAGGGCGTGAGCGTGCTGCTGGTCGAACAGAACGCGCTCATGGCCCTCTCCATCGCGCACCGCGGCTACGTGCTCGAGACCGGCCGCATCGTCCTGACCGGCACCGGCCAGGAACTGCTGCAGAACCCGCAGGTGATGCAGGCGTATCTCGGCGGACACTGATCGATTGAAGATTACAGATTGAAAATTGAAGATTGGTTGAAGGTTGGAAAGTTGAAGGTTGAAGGTTGGCCGGTTCCAACCTTCAACCTGTAACCTGCAACCTTCAACCTTCAACCGGTCGTCCGTAACCTTCAACCTTCACTCTTAACCTGCAACCCGTAACCCGTAATCTTCAGTTTTCAATTTTCAATTTTCAATTTTCAATTTTCAATCGTCATGAACCTCATCCCCCTCACCTCCAACGCGTACCACCTTCAGGGCGGCTCGAATGCGGGCCTGATCGTGCATGACGGCCGCGCGGTCCTTGTGGACACGGGGCTGGACAAGGACACGGCGAAGAAGATCCTGCGCCACGTCGACGGCCTTGGCGTCACCCTGGCCGCGGTCGCCATCACCCATGCGCACGCGGATCACTTCGGCGGGGCAGCCACAATAAAGGCCCGGACGGGCGCACCCGTCTATGCGCCCGCCTTCGAAGCGGCGATGGTCGGGAATCCTCTCTTCGAGCCCCTCTATCTTTTCTCGGGCGCCATGCCGCCGTCCGACCTGCTGCACAAGTTCACCCTCGCCGACGCATGTGTGGTGGACGAGCTGCTCACGCCCGGAGAGGCGGTCCTGGGCGGCGTTCCGGTGCGGATCATCGCGGCGCCGGGGCATGCGCCTAACCAGGTGATGGTGGCCAGTGTGGCGCACGCCAGTCCGGGTCGTGCCGAAGGGGCCCCCGGCGCAGGCGTCGCCGATGGCGACGTGGTATTCGTCGCCGATGCGGTGTTTGCCCCCGACGTCCTGCAGAAGCACGGCATCCCCTTCATGGTGGACGTCGACGCCTGGCTGGACACCCTGGCCGCGCTGCCGTCGCTCGACGGGCAGTACGCCGCGTTCGTGCCCGGCCACGGGCCGGCAGTAACCGCCATCGCAGGATGGGCCCGCGAAAATGCAGTCCGGCTGGCCGCCATCCGCGCCGCGGTGGACCGCGCGCTCGACGAGACGGGCGACCCGGGCGAGATCGTGCGCCGGACCTCGGACGCGCTGGGCCTGGCCATCGCTGTCCCCGTCACCTACTGGCTCACGCAGACCGCGGTCTTCGCATGCCTGACTTCCCTGCAGCGCGCGGGCCAGGCGCACCCCACTGTCGAAGCCAACGCGCTCCGCTGGCGGCGCTGAGGGAGTATTGGGTCCGTGAACTTGCGGTCACTTAGGAAGCGCCGGGAAATCCTTTCAGACCATCAGGTAGGTCGAGCACGCGTGCTTGGAGTTCTCCCTAGCTAGCCGCGTGACTTGACAAGATGCAATGGGCAAAGGAGCCCATCATGTTTCGCCGACGCCCAGATTCGCCGTTCGACCACCTATTCGTCGTGATCTCCAAACAAGAAGTCGACGCGGGCAATACCTCCGCAACACTGACAGTCTTGCAGCGACTTCTTGAGTCGCCTGAGATAGCCAGGAGCTATTGCGAGCGGGTCGAGGTAAGTTTCGACGGCTACAACCAGACGCCACTCGAGATCTTCGAGATGCCAGAGGTTCGAGATTTCGTCTATCAGCTCGACGACCAATTCCCCTATTGGCTCTTCTTCTGCTCGAAGCACGGACGTGGTCTTCTCGCCTTGACACTTTGCTACGTGCCGCCATTTCTTCGGGCAGAAGTGCGAGATCGAGTGTTTCGGGAGCGCATCGGACCTCTTCTCGAGAACCGTTGGTTTCCTGCGCTGAACTACATATGTGAGTATGCAGGCTTCTCGGAGGAACAGATCCGAAGGCTGACGGACCGTGTCGCTCGGTACTTCACGAGTGGACCCTTCATCCGGTGACGACTGTCTAGTGTAAGCCGAACGGATACACACAGCGATCCTGCGGATTCAATCATTAATGCCCGCTTTACAGTCGCAGTGTCACGTGGTATCATGCCGCCAGGCAATACAAAGCCTCGCGACATTCTAGCGTCTGAGGCTGTAGCCAGGACACGGGGCGTTCTGACGATTCATGCAGAACTCATGCATCCGCTCCGGTCAGACCGGGGGCGGCTTTTTCCTTTTCCTCCGGTTCTACAGCGTGTGACGCGTTGATCCGCCAGTCCAGTTGTTACGGTCCCGCCCATTGCACCGGAGGACTACTCAGTGATCCGGAAGATTATCCTCAAGAATTTCATGTCCCATCGTTCCTCGGTGATTGAGCTTGCCGATGGCCTCACAGTTCTCGCAGGGGAAAACAACTGCGGCAAGTCAGCGGTCGTCGCTGCCCTACAGATTCTTTGTTATAACGCGACCGGCGGCTACATGGTTCGCCACGGCGAAAAGGAGTGTTCTGTTACCGTTGAGACTGGTGACGGACACGTAGTCGAATGGAAACGTATTGGCAGTACCGTTAGTTATTGCCTCGATGGGGAGTCTGTGAACCGCGTAGGCCGAGGCGTTCCCGACAACCTGCACGCCCTTCTGCGCCTTCCGCAGGTGGGTGGGCAAGATGGCACCGATCCTTTCGATATCCATTTTGCAGAGCAGAAGAAGCCGATTTTCCTGCTCGATCAAGCCGGCAGCCGTGCTGCCCGTTTTTTTGCCTCGTCGTCGGATGCTGAAGCGCTGCTGCGGATGCAAAGCTTGCACCGAGAAAAAGTCCGCGACGCTGGTACGCAGCGGGATCGGCTCACCCAGGAGATCAGAGAGCTAAACGCCCGTATCACGCCCTTGGAGGCCATCGATGACATCCAGCTTCGCCTCGACGCGCTAGATCAGGCCTATGCAAGGATCGTATCCGTAAGGTCGCAGTGGGAGAAACTGAGTCGTCGCGTCGAAGAAATCCGGATGTGTGGCGAGCAAACGTTCGCTTTGGCGGTTCAGGCGCGCGTTGTCTCCCAGTTACGGCCTCCGCCGACGATAAGGAACACTCAGCCGCTTATGGAGCTAACCGTCAGCCTGGCCGACTGGCAAATCCGACTCAGAGATAGCGCCAAGAGCGTTGCCGTGATGGGCTGTCTTGTGGGCCCGCCTGTTCTTGCAGACATCGCGTCCCTTGAGCGGATTACGATCGACATCGCTCGTGTCAGCATCACGGCACGCTGTTCGGCCCTACAGAAGTCCACTCTCCTGACTCTGAAAAACATTCCTACGCTGCTTCCAACCGCCGGGCTTGAGAACACCTGCAAGGAGATCGAGGTCCGGCTACGCCGGTCCGAGCTAGAACAGATGAGGGTTGAGTGCAGCCGGACGCTCTCCACCCCGCCTCCGATGGCTGACACGAACCGTCTTCAAACGCACATTCAGCAGATGCTCGACGCTGGCAATGCCGCCGCACTTAACGGCGGGATGGCCGGCATTCTCGCAAGATCGCAGCCGCCCCCCGTTCTGCAGGACGAGGCGGCTCTCACCGAAACCATCTCCGCGCTGCAGCGGGTGCTTCTGACCCACGGAGCGCGTGCCCGCCGAGCTGGTGCCTTGTTCGATTTCACCGCGCCGCCAGCCCCATCCAACACACAACCTCTCGGACAGCTGATTGCCGACATTCAGGCGGCGCAGAGAGGACTTCAGGCAGCGGAAAGCGCTCTCCGCGCCGCCAGAGGCTCGGTAGACCGTGCGGAGGAGGACCTCCGGATGTGGGTGGAGGCAAACCCCACCTGCCCGACATGCGGCGCGCAACTTGATCCTGAGCGGCTGATGTCGTGCCCGCTGCCACAGGCCGAGAGTGAAGCCAATGGACATATGCACTGAGACGTATCGCGGGCTGCTAATGATCGGCGATCCGCACCTGGAGAGCCGAGTGCCCGGGTTCAGAAAGGACGACTACCCGCGCGTTGTGATTAGTAAAGTCGCCTGGTGCCTAGACTTTGCGCGGAAGAACCAGTTACTTGCGGTTTTCCTTGGCGACCTCTTCAACTTGCCACGTGACAATGCCAACTGGCTTCTGGGCGAGTTGATGGTTCACTTTCACCCCGCGGTACTGGGCATCTACGGTAATCACGATGTCCGACAGAACGAGCTTGCGGAGGATGATTCTCTCGACGTCTTGGTAAAGGCAGGCCGATACATCCTCCTCGATGGCAACCCGTGGGTCGGGCGCATCAGCGGCCGCCCTGTCATCGTCGGCGGGACGTCGTGGGGGCGCCGACTGCCAGCGAGTTTCGATCGCGACGGGCTGACTGACCAGTCTGGACTGGTCTTCTGGGTGAGCCATCACGACGTGAGAGTGCCGGGTTACGAGGACCGGGGATACTTTGATCCTCGTCAAATCCCTGGAATCGACGTGGTCGTAAACGGCCACATCCACCGCCGCCTTTCCGATTGTCCGGCAGGGTCAACCCTGTGGCTTACACCGGGAAATATAGTCCGGCGTAACCGGAGCGACGCGACTAAAGAGCACGTGCCGGCCGCACTTCAGATTGACATCGGGCCTGACACATGGAGAGCACATCACCTCGAAGTTCCGCACCGGCCCTATGACGAGGTGTTCTACGAGTCAGTGGTTCCGGATCTGGTCGCGTTCGGCGATGCAGATGCCCCACGCTCCGCTTTCGTCGATGGCCTAGCCGAGATGTTGGCGCGCAAGACCGACACCGCAGCTGGCCTGATGGCATTCCTGGAGCTAAATCTCGGGCAGTTCGACGAGGCCGTTGCCGCAGAAATCAGAAAACTCGCAGAGGAGATCACCAACAATGGCAGATGAAATGACCAGTGGCGCACCGCAGACCATTGAGGCGCTGACCGAACGCTACACCCAGCTCAACACTCAGCGGATCCAAGCTGAAACGAATCTTCGGACCGCACAGAATGAGTTGGCGAAGCTCAAGGCAAGGGCAAAGCAGGAATATGGCACCGACGACCTGGAGGAGCTCGAGCAGAAGCTGGCCGACATGAAACGCAGCAATGAGGAAGCGCGCGCTGCATATCAGGCGACCCTCGACGAGATAGAGTCTCAGCTGGGCAAAATCGACGAGACGAACGGGTCCACGGAACTCGGTCGGTACTAACCGCACAGGCCAGGAACTATGAGCAGACCAGATCTGGCAGCTTTCATGGGTGGGAGTAGCGAACCTGGATTAGGCCAGTCTATCTCCGCCCGTCGCACGGCCGATCGGCTCGCGGGTGTCAAAGCCCGCCTAGAGTACGAACGCCAATCGAGGCGCAACGAACTCGTTCAGGTCCAGAGCTATCTGCGCATCACCGGCGACGTCACCAACGCCCTGCAGCAGTTAAGCGAGCTGCTGTTCCAGAGCATGCTCGACCTGATACAGAAAAACCTCACGATTGCTCTGCAGGAGGTGCTCGAGCAGCCGATTCATCTCCGAGCAGAAGCCGAGTGGAAGAGGGGAGGTGTGAACGTTGAGTTCTGGATCGAGCGCGAGGGGAACACCGAGGACATCATGAAAGGTCAAGGAGGCTCGGTGGCCAACGTTCTCTCCCTTGGCCTGCGAATGTTTGCGTTGACCACCTTGGACGAACGGGTGCATCGGCGGTTTCTTGTCCTGGATGAACAAGACTGCTGGATTCGTCCCGACCTGGTCCCCCGGTTCGTGAGGGTGGTGCGCGACGCGGGGAGAGCGCTCGGCTTTCAGGTCCTCATGATCAGCCATCATGATGTTTGGGCGTTCGAGCAGTTTGCGGACAAGATATACGAACTCCGCCCGGTGGGTGACAACGAGGTCACAGTTGACGAAGTGTTTCGAAGCGCGGTCCAGACCGATCCGGAGTAACGGAGGAAGCATCTAGCAATGTCCCTTGCCCTCAACAAGCCCCGGCTCGATAACTTGGCTAACGATATCTGGAAATCGGCCGAGCGGCTACGCGGTAAGTTCAAGGCTTACGAATACCAGAATGTGATCTTGCCGATCATCGTCATTCGGCGATTGGAGTGCGTCCTGATCGCTTGGCGAGAGGCGACGAGTGCAGAGGTGGCCGAGCGACGGCCCGAACTTAGCGAGGAGGAACTTAAGAAGTTCGTCAAGCGAATCGAGCTCGGCAATGCGCCCTTCTCCAACAGCACCGACTGGACATTGCGCTCGATCTACGAAGAAGATCATTCGTTGATGGAGACGCACTTCCGCGACTACATCAACGGCTTCTCGAAGAACGTCGAGGAGATTATCGACCACTTCAACTATCGCGCGACCATCGCCCAGATGGTCAAGAATAACCGCCTCGCTCCCATCCTCAGCCAATACAAAGGGCTCGAGCTTGGACCAGAAGGACTATCTCCCCTCGAGATGGGCTACGTCTACGAGGAACTGCTCCGCCGCTTCTCCGAGCAAAGCGGGGAGGAAGCTGGCGAGCACTTCACCCCACGCGAGGTCATCAGATTGATGGTCGAACTGCTCGACATACCTATTCCGGACCACCACATCTCGATCTACGACCCTGCTGCGGGCACCGGAGGCATGCTCTCAGTCGCGAAGGAACACTTAATTGACCGCGCGGCGAACGATGCTGAGCGCGGCCGAGTAGAGCAATACGTTACGGTGCACGGGCAAGAGCTATCCCCTACCAACTTCGCGATCTGTAAGGCGGACCTACTAATAAAGGATGACCGCCACGCGGAGGTATTCCTCGGCAACTCACTCATTCCGCACGATCCGCGTAAGGGTGAAGCGGGGGATCAACTGGCAGAGCCGGAACATCACTTCGATTTCATGCTTTCGAATCCGCCGTTCGGTGTGACCTGGGGCGGCAAGGACGGGTACGAGGCTGAGGCGCGCAGGCTGGTGAAGACGCGTTACCAGGCGGGCATGCCGCGCGTGAATGACGGAGCACTGCTGTTCTTGCAGACGATGCTCGCCAAGATGTGGCCCGCGGGCGAAAGGGACAGCCGCATTGCGATAATCTTCAACGGCTCGCCCCTTTCGAACGGCGACTGTGCATCCGGCGAGAGCGAGATCCGCCGCTGGATCCTGGAGCACGACTGGCTCGACGCGATTGTCATGCTGCCTGATCAGCTTTTCTACAACACCGGCATCTTTACCTACATCTGGCTGCTGCGCAACGACAAGCCAAGCGACCACCGAGGCAAAGTGATGCTGATCGATGCACGGCAACAATTCGAAAAGGAGCCGAAGTCGTTCGGCAACAAGCGCAACCGCATCGCGGACGCGCACCGCGCATGGATCAAGGCGCGCTATCAAGAAGGCTGGGCGGCAGGGTACGCAGACGAAAGCGTGAGGGTCTTCTGCCGCGAGGCATTCGCCTACCACAAGGTTAGCGTCGTGTTCTGGCAGAGCGACGAGCGAGATCAGCCGGCGGTGGTGACCGAGCCCTATGATCGGGCATTCACTGCGAACAACCTAAGGAAGGAGCAGGATTTCTACGCCAGCGATCTCAGCTTTCGTGTGCGCGTCAAGCAGGGCGATGCAGACGTGACCAGGACGTTGCTGCTGCGTTCCGAGGACAACGCCGGGAAGGCCCTCAGGACTTTGCTTCCGGAAGCTCCAGAGGTCGTCGAGGTCGAGTGGACCCATCGCCACTACGTGCGGGACGACGAGTACATCCCGTTCGGCGAGGACATTCCAGCGTTCCTCGAACGCGAGATCGCCAAGCCGATCATTCGCTGGGAGGAGACGAAGAAGAACGGGACACCCGTGCTCGGGTACGAGATTCTCCCGAACAAATACTTCTACCGATATCAGCCACCTCCCTCGGCTGACGAACTGCTGGCGGAGTTCTGGGAGTTGGAGCGCCAAGTGGAGGGATTGCTTGCCACCTTGG
>CAZMIS010000006.1:0-30650 GCA_964566325.1 uncultured Anaerolineales bacterium | reverse complement strand
AAGGTCATAACACAATCATGCCACAGCCTGTCAAGGGTAACGCTGAACAGTTACTGCGCGTCTTCTTCGCGGATAGTGCGGGCGACCCCATTGTCGCTGAGCAGCAACACACCCACTGAGCGGAATCCCGGCCTCGCGGTCGCCCCACTCAGGACGCTCATTAGCACCCGGACCTGGCGGTTCCGGGTTGCGGCTTACTGCACCGCGATCGCCGCGAGGCCGGCCAGCGTGACGATATCCTCCGTGTAGGCAACGACGCGCAGCGTCGTGTCGAGGAAGGTGCGGTCCGTCAGGCTGCCGCGCCAGGCCACCGAGTCGCCGACGCGGCGATAGGGGTAGTCACCGGTCCCCTCGAACTGCGCGCCTTCGTCGGTCTTGCCGATGAAGCGCAGCGTCGTGCCGGGGACGCGGTCGCCCTTCTGCACCGTATAGCCCGTCGCCACCTTGTAGTTGTAGGGCGCCGCCCCGGGGTATCCGCCGGGGCTCGGATTGACATTCCTGACCGTGATGCGCACCGTGCCGACCGTCTGCAGCTTCGTCTCGCTGGCCAGGACGATGCGCAGGGGCATGGACACCTCGACGCCGGGCGCGACCGTACCCTTCCAGTTGAGCGAATCACCGACCTTTTTGACCGCGCGCTGGTCGTTGATGAGGACTTCGGCTCCCCGTTCGGAGTAGCCGACGAAGCGGATGTTGGAGCCGGGGATCGTCTCCCCCAACGCGATGCCATGCTCCGTCGCGCCGTCGAAGACCAGCGTGCCGCTCGCACTGCCGCCCATGCCGGGCACGAGGGAACAGCCAACAAGTGCTGCCGCTGCCGCCACCAATGCCACCACTAGCACCAAACGCCGTACCATGCTGCCTCCTTCCGCTCAACTTCATTACGTTGCCGCGCCGCTGTTAGTTCCTGCAGCGCGCCCGGTTCACTCGTAAGACTGCCGCACCTGTTCCAGCCGCGCCACGCTGTCGTTCAGGCCGCCGGGGCGGCTGCGTGCGAGCCAGAGTTCGCGCAACTCCGCCACCAGGCGCCCGGCGTCGTCCGACAGCGCCCGGCTCGCAGCAGAGGGGGCCGGCGCGCCATCCAGTGCCCAGAGCCCGCGGCGGCACGCATGGCGCAACATGTCCGCAACCCACGCGTATTCAAGCCCGACGAGCGCGGCGTCGTGCCCCCCAGCGCTGGCTTGGGGCCAACGCGCCATCACGCCGTCGATGACCTCGAGCGCCCCGACCAGTGCTGGCCCTGTTAGGCCCTCGAGCTCCGGAATTTCTCGGGGCGCGGCGCGCAGCAGGCGAAAGAACAGCGAGGAGTTGGAGGAGAGGACGCCGCACGCCTCATGGATGTTGCCGAGATCGAAGGCGATGCGCCCGAGTGTCCCGGTGGGTCGCCGAACGCGTCGCGGCTCAACGCAGAAATGAAGCCGTCATCGGGCCTGGCTGCGCTCGACCATGCCACGGCCGCACCGTAGCCGAAGCCGGGGTAGCTCACGGGCAGCGGCTGCCAGTGGCCAGAATCGCCCCAGTCCGTGATCAGCAGGCCGACCGCGCCGTGTTTCAAGCCGTTTTCGGCTGCGTTGTGCAGGTTGCCGAGCACGTTGTTCGTGCGGCCGGCCAGCGAGTTCCACGAGCTGGTGCCGGGACACACGTAGAACGGGATGCCGGCTGCTGCGAAGGCGGCCCCGTGCGCGTCGAAGGGATGATCGGCCTCGTAGCCCCATGCCAGGGCGATGGCGTTGCGCGGGAGGTCGGAGATCAGCTCGGGATGCTGGACGATGATGTCGCCCCAGAACTGCATCGTCCGGCCGCGCGCCTCGACCTCACGGTGGATCTTCAGCAGGAAGTCGAGGTAGACGCGGCCGCGGCCCAGGCGCTCGCAGTCGCCGGCGCTCCGGCCCTGTCCCAGATCGAAGGTCTCGTCCGCACCCGCGTTGAACATGCGGCTGGAGAAGTGCGGCAGCAGCTCGTCGTACAGGCCGCGGAGGAGCTCGAGGCTGCCCGGATCGCCGGGACACAGGCTGAAGCCTCCCTGCTGCACCTCGCCCCACGGGGTGGTCCAGCTCCCGACCAGTTCTCCGAGCGAACGATAACGCGGCAGCTTGAGCCAGCGCTCCATGTGGGCAAACGAGTTCTGGTTGGGCACCAGCTCGATGAATCGCTCGCGGCAGTACGCGTCCAGCGCCAGGATCTCCTCCCCGGTCAGCGGGGAGGCCTCTGCCCAGACCTCCGGGTGATTGCGGTAGGCGAAGGCGTGCTCGGTGTAGAGCTGGAGCTGGTTGATCTTCCACGAGGCCAGCAGGTCGATCAGCGCATGCAGCGTGTCCATCGTCGGAACACGATCGCGGCTGACGTCCAGCATGACGCCCCGCGCCGCGAAGTCGGGCCAGTCGTCGATCTGCAGGGCCGGCAGTGGGCCGTCCGCCGACTCGAGTAGCTGGCAGAGCGTGCACACGGCATAGAAGATGCCCGCAGGTGTGGCGCTCACCACCGAGAGGCCGCCTGGTGAGACGGTTATCCGGTAGCCCTGGGGATGGCCCACGCCTCCCGGCACAACGCTCAGCGTGATGCCGACATCATCATGCGGGACTGCCGTGGACGCAACGATCTCCCACGACAGGCCCCGGCGCCGGTTGAGCGCGGCCTGCAGCCGCCGGGCGCTGAACAGCAGCGCCTGGGGCGCATCGCCGTCGAGCACGATGAGGCGGCGATCGTCAAGATGACACGTGCCGCCCGTGAGCCGCAGCACCCGCGGCGCGGGCAAGAGGTGCGGTGCATTCGACACGGTTCCTCCCCGAACAGGTCCGATCTCCCGGCGTCCACCACGCGCGCGACCGGTCCACCGCGCCATCGTAGCACGAGAGGGGCGCAGGTGGCAACCGAACCGATCGTTGACCCGGCCGGTTTTGAGTGGTATCGTGTTGCCCTGAATGCCATCGGTCGCCAGCATCTGTCTCAGAAGGAGCGGGAGGGCATGCCGCCATGATCGCCGAACTGCGCACACATCGCATCAACCATACCCGGCACAGGAGCGGCCGGGCTTTCGCCGCGGACGGGGGGGCGCGTATCCGCGTCACGGGCGATAGGATCCGGCGCCATCCCGTCCGGCGTGCACGGCCATGAGATTCTTCACCGTCGAAAAGATCGAAAGGCTCCTGCGGGAAGTGCGGGCTGCGGTCACGCGGGGCAGCGTCGACATCCCCCGCTTCAAGTTCCGACAGACCTCGTTCTCTGACCCTGCCATCACCGGCGCCGAGCGCCCCGGGTACGATGACCGCGGCTGGGCTGACTTCCACGTGGGCGACACGTGGGGCGGCTACGACTTCACCGCGTGGTTCCGCGCCCTCGTCCCGATCCCGCCCCAATGGCGCAGCCACAAGCTGGCGCTGCGCCTGCTCCCCGGACCGCCCGACGGCGGCGACTCCACGGCGGAGGCGCTGCTCTACGTCGAGGGCCGGCCGCTGCAGGGCTTCGATGCCTGGCACAGCGAGGCGTGGCTCCCGCCGGAGCTCCTGGCGCGCGGGGAAATCCACATCGCGCTCAAGGCGTGGAGCGGCGTGCTCGGGGTTCCGGAGCGGCGGCAGTTCCGCACCGCGCAGCTCGTGTGGCTCGATGAGGGGGCCGAGCGCCTCGTCGCGCTGGCCGATACGCTGCTCGGAACCGTGCGCGTCCTGCCTGAGACCGACCTGCGACGGGGCATGATCCTACGGGCGCTGAACGAGGCGTTTCTCGCGGTGGATTTCGCCCGGCCCGGCTCCGATGGCTTCTATGCGTCCGTCGCCGGCGCAGTGCGCGGGCTGGCGCACGCGGTCGACGGATGGCGGGAGATCAGCGAGCTCAAGCCGCGGGTGGTAGCCCTGGGCCACGCGCACATCGACATGGCCTGGCTGTGGCGGCTGGCGCACACGCGCGAGAAGGCGGCCCGCACCTTCACCACGGTGCTCCACCTGATGCGCCAGTATCCCGGGTACCGCTACGTGCACTCCTCGCCGCAGCTCTACAAGTTCCTGAAGCAGGACTATCCTGAGATCTTCGCCCGGGTGAAGGAGCGGATCGCCGCGGGCCAGTGGGAGATCACCGGCGCGACGTGGGTCGAGCCGGACACCAACCTGACGGGTGGCGAGTCGCTGGTCCGCCAGTTCCTGTTCGGCACGCGGTGGGTGCGGCAGGAGTTCGGCATCGAGATGCAGTTGCTCTGGCTGCCGGACGTCTTCGGCTATTCTGCCGCGCTGCCGCAGATCATCGCGAAGAGCGGGGTCCGCTACTTCCTGACCAGCAAGATCAGCTGGAGCCAGTTCAATCGCTTCCCGCACGACACCTTCCGCTGGCGCGGCCTCGACGGCACGGAGGTGCTCACGCACTTCCTCACCACGCCGGAGGCCGGCACGTCCATGTTCACCTACAACTCGCAGATGCGGCCGGTCGACGTCCAGGGGACGTGGGCCAGCTATCAGCAGCGCGACGTCAACGACGAGCTGCTCATCCTGTTCGGTTGGGGCGACGGCGGCGGCGGCCCGACGCAGACCATGCTGGACCTGGCGACCGTGGGCAGGAACCTGCCCGGCCTGCCTTATGTTGCACTGGATAAGGCGGAGCCGTTCTTCGAGCGCCTCGCCGCGCGGGTGGCCGCCAAGGACCTGCCCGTCTGGGACGGCGAGCTGTACCTGGAGTATCACCGCGGAACCTATACGTCGCAGGCGCAGATCAAGCGCGCGAACCGCCTGGCGGAGATCGACTACCACAACGCGGAGTGGCTCAGCGCGCTGGCCGACGTGCTGACGGGCGACCGCGCGTATCCTGCGGCCGAGCTGAACGAGGGCTGGGAGCGCATCCTGCTCAACCAGTTCCACGATATCCTGCCCGGCTCCTCCATCCGGCAGGTGTACGAGGACGCCGCGCGCGACTACGAGCACGTCAACGCCATCGCACAGCGTGCCATGGTGCGCGGCCAACGCGCCATCGCGGAGCGCATCGCTGCCGGCCGGCCCGCCACGGGCGAAAAATCGTTGCTGGTCTTTAACCCCGTCTCATGGCCGCGGGACGGGGTGGTGGCGCTCCCTGCGGAGCAGGCGGCGAGCCTGCGCCTCTCTCAGTCGCCGCGGGCACAGCTGGTTCGCGGCGAGGATGGCGCGCGTTGGCTCCTGTCCGTGCGCGACGTGCCCGCGCTGGGATACGGCGTCTACGGCAGCGACGCATTCACTTCCCCGTTGCCGGCCATTCCGGGCGACGAGATCACCGTCACCCCCACGGGCGTCGAGAACCGCTACCTCCGGATGGCGCTCAACGAACATGGGCAGATCACCTCGCTGGTGGATAAACGGTCCGGCCGCGAGGTGCTGGCGCGGGGCGGCCGGGGCAACGTCCTCCAGGTCTTCGAGGACATGCCGATGCAGTATGACGCCTGGGACATCGACATCTACTACGCCGAGAAGCAGGCCGAGATCATCGACCTCATCGAGTCGGTCGTGGAGGAGACGGGGCCGGTGCGGGGCAGCCTGCGCCTGCGCTGGCGATTCCGCGACTCCACGATCACCCAGCGCATCACGCTCCATGCGGAGAGCCCGCGCATCAATTTCCGCACGGAGGTCGACTGGCACGAAGCCCAGACCCTGCTGAAGGTGGCGTTCCCGGTTGCGGTGCGCGCGACGCGGGCCACCTACGACATCCAGTTCGGCTCGGTCGAACGGCCGACGCACTGGAATACGAGCTGGGACTGGGCGCGCTTCGAGGTTCCGGCGCAGAAGTGGGCCGACCTGTCGGAGGGCGACTACGGCGTCGCGCTGCTCAACGACTGCAAGTACGGCCACGACATCCACGATAACGTCATGCGCCTCACGTTGATCAAGTCCGCGATCAGCCCGGACGCGACCGCGGACCAGGGGCGCCACGTCTTCACCTACAGCCTGCTGCCGCACCCGGGCGACTGGCGTACGGGCGGCGTGGTGCACGAGGCGTACGCGCTCAACTACCCGCTGCTCACCGCACCGCTGGATTGCGGGCCGAAGCTTCTGCCGTGGGGAGACCGTGCCGCGGGGCTGTCCGACCGTTGCTCGCTGGCCGAGGTCAGCGCGGAGAACGTCATTGTCGAGACGGTCAAGCGCTCCGAGGACGATCCCGAGGCCTGGGTGTTCCGCGTCTACGAGTTCGAGCAGAGCCGGCAGAGGGACGTGCGCCTGAGCTTCTGCCATCCGGTGAGGTGTGCGGTCGAGTGCAACCTGGTGGAGCGGGAGGCGCGGCCAGTCGCGTTCGACCCCCGCGGGATCACGTTCGACATCCTGCCGTTCGAGATCAAGACCTACATGGTGTGGTTCGCCTGAGTAACCTGCCCGTTTGTCCTGAGAGTGACTCTACAGGCATCCTGAGCGGAACGGAGCCGCCCGGTCTGCCGGGCGGCGGAGTGCAGTCGAAGGAGGCGGGATGCCGGAAGACCGCTCCGCTCCTTCGACTCCGGGCTGTCGCCCTCCGCTCAGGATGCTCCGCTTGGGTGTGTTCGTCCTGCAGGACGGCAGAGTGGTGGCCCGTTCCCCACTCTACATCCGGCCGCCGAGCAGGCGCGTCAGGATCATGCGGGCCGCACGCTTGTCGAGCGGCTGGTTGAAGTTGCCGCACTTGGGGCTCTGCACGCAGGAGGGGCAGCCGGCCTCGCAGGGGCAGGCCACGATCACGTCGAGGGTCGCGCGCCACAGGTCGGGCAGCAGCTCGAACCCCTTCTCCGCGATCCCCACGCCGCCCGGGAAGCCATCGTAGATGAAGATCTGGGCCGCGTCGGTGTCGGGATGGCGCGGGGTAGAGATGCCGCCGATGTCCCACCGGTCGCACATGGCGAACAGCGGCAGGATGCCGATCGCGGCATGCTCGACCGCGTGGATGCCGCCCAGGAAGTTCAGCCCGCGGCCGGCCAGCTGAGCGGGCAGCTCGGGGGGCAGGTCCCACCACAGCGCGACCGTCTCGTACTCGGAAAGGGGCATATCCAGCACGTCCTCGCCCACGACCGCCTCGCTGGAATGCTGGATGCGGCGATAGCCGACCACCTGTGACCGCACCCGCACCCGGCCCAGGTAGGCTGGGCCGCCAGGCGTCTCCCGGTGGCGCAGCGAGCGCACGATGCGCAGGTCGTTGAGCTCGCGCGGCTGGGTGTAGTAGTCGACCTGTGATTGCTGCACGATGGCGTGGCGCAGGTCGCCGTTGTACTCCGTCACGAGATAGGCTTCGCCCTGGTGGAGGTAGACCGCGCCGGGGTGGACGCGCTGGGGCGCGGTCGTGGCGCTCAGCTCCTCGATCATCTTGTATTGGTTGCCCGCGTCGAGCACCGCGAAGCGATCGCCCTCCGCATCGCGCAGGCTGACGTTCTGTGCGGGATAGTCGCCCGCGGTGTAGACCCACTTCTCGCCCGTGTACTGCAGCGTGCCCTCGCGCTCCAGCCCGACCATCGCATCGACGAAGCCGGGCCCGAAGAGGGCCTCGTCGTCCTGGCCGCCCTCTTCGACGCGCAGCGGCGACTCGTGTGCGGCGCACGGCAGGTGGCGCTGGAGGATGTAGACGTTGTCCGGGTCGAGCAGCGCGTGCTCGCTCGGCTTGCCCAGCAGCACGTCGGGGTGGCGCATGTAGTACTGGTCCAAGGGGTTGTCCAGGCCGATCAGCACCGAGAGGCTGGGATCGGACCCGCGACCTGCGCGGCCCGCCTGCTGCCACAGGGAAGCGATCGTGCCCGGGAAGCCGACGAGGAGCGACGCGTCCAGCCCACCCACGTCGATGCCCAGCTCCAGAGCGGTCGTCGCGGTGACCCCCAGCAGCCTGCCCCCGAACAGTTCACGCTCGATGCGCCGGCGGTCCTCGGCCATGTATCCCGCCCGGTACGCCGCAATGCGTTGGACCAGTTCGGGCCTGGTCTTGCCCAGGTGCTGCCGCGCGTAGCGCAGGAGCAGCTCCGCGACCACACGGGCACGGGTGAAGGCGATGGTGCGCACGCCGCCGGAGACCAGGCTGACGAAGAGCTCGGAGGCCTCGTGGTTGGCGCTGCGGCGAGCCGTCTGCGCCTTGTCCAGGAAGGGCGGATTCCACAAGGCGAAGGAGCGCGGCCCGTGCGGCGAGCCGTCGTCGGTGACCACGGTGGCCTGAAGCCCCGTCAGCAGGCTGAAGTGCTCGGCCGGGTTCGCGATGGTGGCCGAGGTGGCGATGAACTGCGGGCCACGCATCTCGCCGGTGACGAAGGCGCCGCCGTTGGCGGGCTCCCCGCCGCGCGTTGCTCCGGCGCTGTGACCGCGAGTCCGCGTGCCGGCCGAGCGCAGCACTGACGCGCGCGTGCGCCGTGCGCCATCCGGTGACTGGTAGAGCGCGCACACCCGGCGCAGGCGGCGCAGGACGCAGGCCACCTGGGAGCCGAAGACCCCGCGGTAGGTGTGCGCCTCATCGATCACGACATAACGGAGATGGCGGAAGAACTCCGCCCACAGGGGATGGTTGGGCAGGATGCCCGCATGGAGCATGTCCGGATTGGTCAGCAGCACGCGCGCCTGCTTGCGCAGCCGGCCGCGCGCGCCCTGGGGCGTGTCGCCGTCGTAGGTGGCGGCCAGCGGATTGACGATGCCATCGCCCGCAGCCTTGATCAGCTCGCGCCACTTGCCGAGTTGATCCTGGGCCAGCGCCTTGGTCGGGTAGATGTAGAGCGCGCGGGCGAGGGGGTCGCTTGCGAGCGCCTCGAGCACCGGGATGTTGAACGCCAGCGTCTTGCCCGAGGCCGTGGACGTCGCGACGACGACGTGCTCCCCGTCGAGCGCCAGGTTGATCGCCTCAGCCTGGTGCACGTAGAGGCGTTCGGCGCCGCTTGCCCTCAACGCGGCCTGCACCGGCGGGCTCAGCCGCGCGCTCAGCCGGCCGTAGCGCGCCTCCCGCGCGCGCAGCGTCTGCACGTGGACGAGTTGTCCCGCGTAGCTCCTGTCGCGGCGCACGGTGTCGAGGAAGACGTTCGGATCGAATGACATGGCAATTCGCACAAATGGTTCAGAGCCACCATAGCAGATGGCCGATCCGGCCTCCTATGGCTAGTACCGGTCGCCCACGACCGTGATCTGCGCCATGGCGCTGTCAATGGCGTCGAGTTCAGCCGGCGCCAGCTTCACGTCGAGCGCGCCGAGGTTCTCATCGAGCCGCCCGAGACTGCGCGAGCCAGGAATCGGCACGATCCACGGCTTCTGCGCCAGCAGCCAGGCCAGGGCGATCTGCGCCGGCGTCGCGCCCTTCGCCGCACCGATGCTCTCCAGAAGATCGATCACGACCCGGTTCGCCCGGATGGCCTCCGGTGTGAAGCGGGGGTTACGGCTGCGTATGTCGCTGGGAGCGTAGGTCGTGCTCTCGTCAACCTTGCCCGTCAGGTAGCCGCGGCCCAACGGGCTGAAGGGCACAAGCCCGATCCCCAGTTCCTCGCAGGCCGGCAGGATTTCGGGCTCGATCGCCCGCCACCAGATCGAGTACTCGCTCTGCAGCGCGGTGACAGGCTGCACCGCGTGCGCGCGGCGGATGAGGTCGGCGCCCGACTCGGACAGCCCGAAATGCTTCACCTTGCCTGCCCGAATCAGATCCTTCACGGCTCCCGCCACGTCCTCGATGGGAACGTTCGGATCGGGCCGGTGTTGGTAGAACAGGTCGATCGCGTCGACCCGAAGACGCCTGAGTGAGGCCTCGGCGACGCGCCGGATCTGCTCCGGCCGGCTGTCCAAACCCGTGGCCGGGCCCGGCCCCTTGTCAGAATCGTGCTTGAAACCGAACTTGGTGGCAATGACCACCTCTCCCCTGAACGGCTCGAGGGCTTCGCCCACCAGCTCCTCGTTCGTGAACGGGCCGTACACCTCCGCGGTGTCGAAGAAGGTGACGCCGCGCTCGACCGCCCGGCGGATGAACCCGATCATCTCCTGCGTGTCGGCCGGCCTGTCACCGAAGCTCATCCGCATGCAGCCAAGTCCCAGGGCCGAGACCTCCAACCCGCTCGCTCCAAGTCTGCGCTTCTCCATGTGCTGATCTCCCTTTCCCATGTCTCAGATGCCGATGTACTTTACCACGCGGACGGGCACGATGCTATAATGCGTCCCGAAGGTCGCGGCGCGAGGGACGCACCACTCATCACCTTCTGCGAGGTCATCATGGCGAGATTCACCCGGCTCGAAGTGCTCAACACCATCATCGACACCGGACTCGTGCCGGTCTTCTACAACAGCAGCGCGGAGGTCACAAAGAACGTGGCCCGCGCCATCTCGGCGGGCGGCTGCCGCCTGCTGGAGTTCACCAATCGCGGCGACTTTGCGCCGGAGGTCTTCAAGGAGCTGTCGACCTACTGCCAGCGGGAGTTGCCTGATATGATCCTGGGCGTCGGCTCGATCGTGGACGCTCAGACCGCGGCGCTGTACGTGGCGTACGGTGCGAACTTCGTGGTGGGGCCGTACACCAACGCGGAGGTCGCCCGCTTCTGCAACCGGCGCAAGATCGCGTACAGCCCCGGCTGCGGCAGCGCCACGGAGATCGGCGAGGCCGAAGAGCTGGGTGCGGAGATCGTGAAGGTGTTCCCTGGCGATTCGGTCGGCGGCCCGGGATTCGTCAAGGCCATGCTGGGCCCATGCCCCTGGACGCGCATCATGCCGACCGGCGGGGTGCAGGCGACGCGCGAAAGCCTGAACTCCTGGTTCAAGGCAGGCGTGGCGGCCGTCGGCATCGGCGGCGATCTCATCAGGAAGGAATACCTCGCGGCCGGCGACTACGACGCGTTGACAGCCAAGACCGCGGAGGTCCTGGCCTGGATCCGCGACATCCGGGGCCAGGCGATGTAGGCCGGGGCGCCTCTGTGTACATCAGGGGGGCCACCCCGGCCCCCCGTCTTCGCTTTTTCGCCTACCGCGAGGCCTTGACCCCGCCGCCGGCCACGGCCCGCTTAACCTCGGCCAGCACGGCCCGCTCATCGACCATGGTGGTGTCGCCCGGCGTCTCCTGCACGAGGATGCCGTGCGCCGCGCCCCACTGCACTGCGGTCTCCAGATCCTTGCCCTTCAGCAGCGCGGCCAGCACACCCGACGTGAACGAATCGCCGCCGCCGGTGCGGTCCGCGATCGGGATGGACCGGCGGATGGGCGCGGTGTAGAACGTACCGGCTGCGGTGTCATAGAGGACCGCGCCCCAGTCGATCGCATCCGCGCTGGTGGCGCCGCGCCACTGCGTGCCGATGAGGCTCAGGTTGGGGAAGTCGCGGGCCACGCCGCGCACGGTCTCCTTGTACGCCTCCAGCCACTCCTCGAACGGCGCCCTGGACGACACCTTCGTCTCGTAGCCCAGTGCGTCGCTGAGGTCGGAGTCGTTGCCGACGAGAAAACCGATGTGGGGGGCGATGGCCTGGTTGATCTGCCGGGCGCGCGCCTTGTCAGGTTCGACCTTGGAGCGGTAGTTCAGGTCCGCAGCGACGAACGTCCCGTGCTCGTTCGCCTTCTTCACGCCTTCGATGGCCAGCCCGGCGGACGTCGGCGAGATCAGGGTGTAGATCCCGCCGGTGTTGAAGACGCGCACGCCCTGGCCGCCGAACAGGGCATCCCAGTCGATGTCGCCCTCGCGGAGCTCGCGGACGGCCGCGTGCGCGCGGTAATACAGCGTGTCCGACGGCAGGATGCCCTTGCCGATGTAGGTGATCATCACGCCGTTCATCAGGGTGCCCTTCTGGTCCGTGGAGAAACGACTGCCGTCGTTCTTCGTGTTGAACCAGATGATGTGGCCTGTGTCCACGCCCGCGGCGCGCAGCTGGTTGCGGATGTTGGCGCCGATGTGGTCGTCCACCAGCGCGGTCAGCACCGCGGTGCGCAGCCCGAACGCGTAGGCCAGGCCGACTGCGACGTTGGTCTCGCCGCCGCCCTGGTAAATGCGCGCCTGCCGCGCGAGGGGGGTGGGCACGTCGAACGGGTCAAAGCGCAGCATCACCTCGCCCAACGCCACGCCGTCGTAGCGGCAGGCATCGGCCGGCTTGATCTGGCGGTACGTGACGACGGTCTGTGTCATGATTCATCTCCTTTGAGTCGATCGTCAATCGGCGCCCGGCACCCATCCGGGCGGCCAACGCCGCTATTATAACCCATTGTGGGCGCACCATCGGATGCTTTTTTGGGGGCTTGCGTTTTCGCGCCACATGGTGTATATTTTTATATAGTATTTAGTTGTCAGTCCCGACCACATTGCGGAGGGGGTGTCTTGCCATGAAGAAGCTACGTATCATCGTTCTGACGAGCCTGGCGGTCTTCCTGTTTCTGCTCAGCGCCAACCTGGGCCCGGCGGCAGAAGCGGGTGGCTTGCCCGGGACGGGATGTCCTGCGGTGACCTACCGGATTGCGCGCGGTGACACGCTCACCACCATCGCCTGGCGTTACGGGGTGACGGTCGGCCAGTTGCAGCAGTGGAACGGGATCGCCAATTCCGACCGGATCTACTGGGGCAACGTGCTGACGATCTACCCCGCCCGATGTGCGGCGCCCGCGCCCAAACCGGCGCCCAAACCGGCGCCGAGGCCTGCACCCGTGCAGCAGGGTGGGCCGGTGACGGTTGTCTTGCCGGTAACCCAGTATCCCACCGCCATCACCGTGATCGGCTCCGGGCCCGTCCCCTGTACGGGGATCTGTCCGGTCACCCCGGTCACGTCCTGCCCCGACCAGCGCGCGGTCATCTCCTCCCCTGCGCCGGGCTCGGTTGTGTCGGGCTGGCTGACGATCAAGGGCAACGCGACGCACGAGAACTTCAAGTTCTACAAGCTGGAGTACGGCGCGGGCTCTGAACCGACCACGTGGTCCTGGTTCTTCGGCGGTGAGTGGCCGATCTGGCAGGGCACGCTGGGCGGGCTGAACACCGGCCTGCTGCCCTCGGGCACTTACACCATCCGCCTCACGGTGGTCGACAAGACCAGCAATTACCCGCCGCCGTGCCAGGTGACGATCGTCGTGCGCTGATCGTCTCAGACTGAGAGAAGCGGTCCACCACGGGCCGCTTCTCCTTCTTCTGTTCCGCCCACGCCTTTCCTTGCGTGCAAACGCTCTCTGCGCGCTCTGCGGCAAAGGAACGTCCACATCCCGCATTGCTGCCATTGGGCCGCCCCCCGTGCGATGATATAATGACGCCCGGATTGATCCGTTCCGCCGCGCTGCGCCGGGTGCACCGGGCGCAGCCATCCGCATCCCTGACGAGGCACTGATGAGCACGCTTCTGGCCGAACAGATGCTGGTCCTCTTCGCGATCCTGGCGATCGGCTCGTGGCTTGGCGGCCTGTCGTGGCGCGGCGTCTCCCTGGGCAGCGCCGCGGTCTTCTTCGTCGGCCTCGCCTTCGGCCACTTCGGTCTGACCGTCCCCAAGCCGGTGATGGACCTGGGCCTGCTGCTCTTCGTTTACGCGGTGGGCCTGCAGGCCGGCCCGCGCTTCTTCCGCACGTTTCGCAAGCAGGGCCGCGAGTTCGTCATCGTCGCGGCGGCGGGCATCCTGGCCGCGGGCATCGTCACGGTGATCCTCGCGCGACTCATGGGGCTGTCCTACGCAATGGCGGCCGGGATGTTCACCGGCGCGGTGACAAACACGCCGGCGTTGGCCGGCGCGATCGACGCGATCGGCCGCGTCGACCCGGAACAAGCCGCAATGGCCTCGGTCGGCTACGGCATCGCGTATCCGTTCAGCATCGTGGGCGTCACCGTGTTCGTGCAGTTCCTGCCGAAGCTGCTGCGCCGCTCCGTCAAGCGGGCGGAGGAGGAGTGGCTGACCAGCCAGGCCGGCGAGCGGCCCGAGCTGGCGAAGCGGCAGTTCAAGGTGACGAATGCCAACCTGGACGGGAAGCGCCTGGGGGAACTGGACACGCACCGCGTCAGCCAGGTGAACATCTCGCGCGTGGTGCACAAGGGCGAGGTCCTGACAGGCACGCCCGACGTCGTGCTGAACCTGGGCGACGTCGTGCTGGCCGTCGGCACGGAAGCGGAACTCGAGAAGCTGCGCCTGCTGATCGGCGAAGAGGTGGAGGTGACCGTGACGCCGACTGCGCGCACGGTCAGCCGTGAGATGCACGTCAGCGAGGCGAAGTTCGCAGGCAAGCGGCTGATGGACCTGCGCGTGTGGGACAACCACGGCGTCGTCATCACGCGCATCCGCCGCGCAGGCGTGGAGATCACCCCGATTGGGTCGAGCACGCTCGAGCTGGGCGATACGCTGCGCGTGGTTGGCGATGAGAAGGCGCTCGACCAGTTCGCACAGCTGGTAGGCGGCGATTCGCGGAAGATCGACGAGACGAACATGGTGCCGTTCCTCATCGGCATCTTCCTCGGCATCGGCGTCGGGCTGATCTCGATCCCTCTGCCGAACGGCATGTCGGTCCGGCTGGGGGCGGCCGGCGGTGCATTGCTGGTGAGCCTGCTGCTGGGGCATTTCGGGCGGGTGGGTCCGTTCCGGGTCTACGTGCCGGTTGCGGCGCGCAATATCTCGCGCGAGCTGGGGTTGATCCTCTTCCTGGGCGGGGCAGGGGCAAACGCAGGGACGCAGCTGGTGAGGGTGATCCAGGAGCAGGGGGCCGGCATGTTTGCCGCGGGCGCGGCGATCACCGTGGTCGCGCTGCTGGTGACGGTCATCATGACCCACCTGGTTTACCGGATGAACCTGCTCTCGGTCCTGGGCCTGACCGCGGGCGTGCTGACCAACCCGCCGGCCCTGGCCGCGGCCTCGAACCAGACCTCAACGGACGTGCCCGCGGTGACCTACGCCAGCGCTTTCCCCGTGGTACTGATCTTCAAGATCCTCGTGGCACAGATCCTGGTGCAGGTGCTGCGGCTGCTGTAAGGCAGGATCGCAGCCGGGCGCCCAGCCGGGCGCCCGGCGGGCCGTCAGTGCTCGAACTCACGCACCTCCGGATCCGTGAGCATGGCCATGCAGACGTTGTGGTGCGCCTGGGTGCGGCCCCTGACGCTCCACAGCAGACCGATCGAGTCCTTGCCCTTGGTGCGGGCTTCCTCCCGGACACTCAGGCCGTTGTCCGCGAAGAGCTTCTGCAGCCGGTCCGGCTTGGTCGGGTCGGCCGCGAGGGTGATCCGGTAGGTGCGCATGGTGTGCGCCAGCTGGAGCCCACGCTCCACCCGGGGCAGCACTGCGAGCACCACGATGAAAAGGATGGCGGCGAGGAAGGTGAACAGCACGTATCCTACGCCCATCCCGATGCCCAACGCGGCCGCGATCCAGATGGTGGCCGCGGTGGTCAGGCCGATGACCTGGCCCCGGCGCTGGATGATGACGCCCGCGCCGAGGAAGCCGATGCCGCTGACGATCTGCGCGGCGATCCGGCCGGGGTCCTTGTCGCCCGCGATGCGCACGGAGAAGATGGTGAACAGGGCCGCGCCGACGCTGATCATGGTGATCGTGCGCATGCCTGCGGCCTTGTCGTGATATTCCCGTTCCGCGCCGACCATCAGCCCCACCAGGAATGCCGCGATCAGCTTGAGAACGTCGGTCGGGATGACGGTGAACATCGACGTGAGATCAGTCATTGGACTCGACCTCCCTGATGAGTTCCCCGGCGTACTGCAGCAACAGCTGTGCGCGCGCGGGTTCGATGTCGCGCGACTCCAGATAGCGCTCCAGCATCTGCGCGGGCGTGAGCGCCTCCACCGATACGCCTCCGAGCGGATCGCGCAGGCGACGCCTGACGTCGCGCTCAACCTTCGCATGAAAGGTGGTTTTGAGGGCCGCGGCGATGTCCCGGTCGACCAGCATCGCCTGTTGCGCCTCATCGAACACCAGCCGCACCCGGACGACCGCGCCCGCGAGATCGCCCGCGGCTGAGATGCGTTCCACCACGGCAGCCGTCGGGTCGTCTGCCTCCCGCACGTCGATATCGAGGGTGAGGAAGCGCCTTGCCGGCCGGCGGTAGTGCTCCACGAACTCCCAACTGGTCGGACCGTCTCCAATGGTCGCCACCACCCAGCCCTTGGGATCCTTCTCTTCTCCGAAGTCCACCCGCTCCGGGCTGCCGCTGTAGATGATCGGCGGCTGCTGGTCGCGATTGAGGCTCTGGTGCTTGTGGATGTGGCCCAGGGCAACGTAGCGCCAGATGGGGTGGGCCAGGGCCACGCTGCGATCGACCGCGACATCGCGGCCCACCATGATGCTGCGCTCGGAGCCGAGGCTGGCCTGGTCCACGCTGAAATGACCGACCAGGATGGTCGGAATGTCCGTCTTGCGGCTGGCCTGTTCGGCCAGGTCGAGGATGCGCGCGGTGAGCCGTTCGCTGATCAGCGCGTCCTGGAAATCGACGCTCTTCTTCTCCCATTCCTCCCGGAGCGCATGGTCCTCGCGCAGGGGGAACGGCGCGGTGGCCACCTGCAACACCTGGCCCTGCCGGCACTGCACGGTCAGCAGCTCATAGCCTGCGCCCACGTAGACGTTCGGCACGTCGAGCGTCGCGAAGATGCTGATCGCGGGCGCGCGGCGCTGCGCGGTGTGCAGGTCGTGGTTGCCCACCAACAGGATCACGGGGATGCCGGCGTCTGCCACGCGCTTGATGCGCCGGGCGAACTCGCGCTGGAAGGTTGCGTTCGGCTCGCGCATCTTGTACGCGTCGCCCGCGAAGACAAAGATGTCGACCGCCTGGTCGATCGCGTAGTCGGCCATGTCGGTCAGCCGGCGCAGGAAGTCCATGACGCGGCTGTGCATCCCCGTCGCCGGGTCGATCCCGCCGTAGTTCTCCATGCCGATATGCAGGTCGGCGGTGTGCAGGAGCTTGATGGGTTGCATAGCTTCCTTTGACGTGCTTAGTCGAAGCCCGCGAAGTTCGGATCGCGGCCCGTGCGCCGGTCGAGCTCGCGCAGTTCCGTCGTACGGTCCTCTGCCTCGCGGAAGCCCATCGCACGGTAGAAGTCGACGTCGTAGCGCCGCGTCTGCACGACCACGGGCATGGGCACCGCGTGGCCGAGGATGAGGGCCTGCTCGCGGGAATCGAGGCGCGCCAGCACGTCCTTCAGCGCGCCCGCGCCGCTCACGCCGGAGAGGACGGCCTTGATGTCGGCCTCGTCGTCCAGCAACAGGGTCACGCGCGTGCCGATCTGCGACATCACCTCCGCGTCGATGCCCGAGGGGCGTTGGTCGACGATGAAGAGGGTCACGTTGTACTTGCGCAGCTCGCGCGCGATGGTGCCGAAGATGGTGTTGGCCGCGACGCCGGAGTCGAGGAACTTGTGCGCCTCCTCGATCGTGATCACCAGCGGGGTGGGCTCATTCGCACTCTCGCCGAACGCGGCCTCCTTCTTCTGCACGTAGTGCTTGTGGATGCGGCGGGTGAGGAAGTTGGCCACCAGGATATACGCGCTGAGGTCCGAGCCGTAGCGGCCGAACTCGAGAACGACGTTCTTGCCCTGCTCCAGGTACGTCAGCAGATGCTCAACGGAGTCCTCGGGCGCCTTGGACTTCAGGAAGGTGTAGTTGCGCATGCGCTCGAAGCGCCGTCGCAGCGCGGCCAGCGTCTGCTGGCCCTGGCCGGTGTCGTCAGCCAACGCCTTGAGCCCGCGCACCTCCTTGTCAGTCTCAGGGTCGAAGCCGCCGTAACTGTCGACCCAGTCGTCGTTCAGGAAGTTCTCGAACCACTTGCGGCCGAACTTGCGGGAGAGCGCGTACACCGCGCCGATCTGGGGCTCGCTCAGGTTCAGCAGCCCGGCCAGCATCTCCAGGTCTTCCGGCTCGATCTGGTCGTACCCGATCGACACGTAGTGATCCGGATTGGAGTTGCGGCGCTGCGACGAGTCGCGATCGAGGCTGAAGATGCTGACCCGGCCGGGGAAGAGCTGCTTCAGGCCCTTGACCTTGTTCGTCTCCTCCGAGCCGCCCTCCCAGCCATACTCGTTGTGCATGTCGAAGACGAGGTTGACCGCGACGTCCTCCCGGATCGCGCCGGCCAGCAGGACGCGTGCCAGGAATGTCTTGCCCGTCCCCGACTTGCCGAACACGCCGCTGGATCGTTCCACCAGGCGTTCGAGGTTGAGCGTGATCTTCACGTCGTCCATGTCGAGCGGCGCGCCGATGTGGAAGAAGTGCACGTCACGGGTCCCGACCTTGCGCACGCCTTCGGGTCCGAAGACCTGGTCCACCTCGCCCTGGCTGGCCGTGGAGACGGGGGTGAAGTGCTCGGGCACGGTCTTGACCGGCCGCGGCTCGCCGCCCTCGTTCTCCAGGATCAGCAGCGGGCTGAGGTGCACCACGCCGTAGGTCGTCGCACCCCGGTGGATCTCCGCGATGAACGGATCGGAGTAGTCCGGCGGCTGCTTCGCCACCAGCGGATTGGCCGCATCCAGCGCCACGTCCGTGACCATGCAGAAGAAGCGCCGGCTGCGGCCGCGGGCCACGACGTAGCGGCCAACGGCGAGCTCCTCGATCAGGATGGCGCGGTCCAGCTTGACGTCCAGCCCCGCGGAGAGGGACCCGCCGATGACCACGCCCAGCTCGGCCCGCGCGTCGGCCGCGGCCTGGCGCACGGCAACCTCCTCGTCGCGCGAGGGCAGGGCGTCGAACTCGGCGTCGGGGTCGAAGGCCGTCATACCTGGTACTTCGCAGTCAGGTAGTCGATGTAAGGCTCGATGGTCAGCTCGCCCCCGGTGACGCGCTGGACCAGCTCAGACGCGGTGAATTTCGAGCCATGGCGGTAGATGTTCTCCCGCAGCCAGCCGAGCAGCACGTCGAAGCGGCCCGCGCGCATCTCCGCGGGGATCTCGGGGTGCGCGGCCAGGGCTGACCGGTAGAACATGGCGCTCATGATGTTGCCCAGGGTGTAGCCCTGGAACTGGCCGCCGATGGCGCCCCAATACCAGTGCACGTCCTGCAGGCAGCCGTCACGGTCGTCGGGCGGCTCGATGCCGAGATCGCTCGCGTAGCGGGCGTTCCAGGCGTCCGGCAGATCCCTGACCGCCAGCCTGCCCTCGAGCATGTCGAGCTCCAGGCCGAAGCGGATCATGACGTGCAGGTTGTAGGTCAGCTCGTCCGCGTCCGTGCGGATGAGGGAGCGCTGCACCTTGTTGATCGCGCGGTGGTACGTTGCGACCGGAACAGCGCCAAGCTGCGCCGGAAAGACGTCCTGCAGCTTCGGGTAGAAGTGGGTCCAGAAGTCCATGCTGCGGCCCACGATGTTCTCCCACAGCCGGGACTGGCTCTCGTGGACGCCCGAGGACGTGCCGCCCCCGAGGGGCGATGCCTCGTACGCAGGATCGACCCCCTGCTCGTACATGGCATGGCCGGCCTCGTGGATCGTGCTGAAGAGTGCATCGCCCAGGTCGTCCTCCCTGAACTGCGTGGTGATGCGGACGTCGCCGACGGAGAAGCTCGTGGTGAAGGGGTGAGCGGACTTGTCCAGGCGCCCCCGTTCGAAGTCGTAGCCGATCCGGCGCGCAACCTGGAGCCCGAACTTCAGCTGATCGGCCTCCGGGAAACCGGCGTGGAGGCACGCATCATCGACCGGCTCGCGTGACGTGGCCTGCTCCACCAGGGGCACGAGGCGGCTGCGGAGCTGGTCGAACAGCGGCCGGATCACGCCGACGGTCATGCCGTAGTCTGCCCAATCGATCAGCGGGTCGGCGATGTGTTCGTAGGGCGAGAAGTATTCGGCCAGGCGGCGGCTCAGATCGAGCGTCTTCTCCAGCATGGGCCGGGTGGCTGCAAAGTCGTTCTCCGGGCGGGCCTTCTCCCAGACCATCCCGCTCTCGCCGGCGTGGGCTTCCATCTCACCGACGAACTGCGGCGGCACCTTGATGGCACGTTCGTAGTGGCGCCTGGCCACGCGCACCAGCGCGGCCGTGTCGTCGTCGTAGGGCAGGGATTCCGCATACGGCTGAACCTCGTCCAGCAGGCGGCCGATCGCGGGGTCCGTCGCGGTCTCGTGGGCCAGGCGTCCAACCAGAGCCATCTGGCGCGCCCGGGCCGGTCCGCCGCCCCGCGGCATCCCGGTGGACTGATCCCAATGCAGCACGGCGCCGATCGAGCCCAGGTCGCTCGCCTCGGCCAGCCTCGTCTTCAGTTCCTGGATCTTGGTCTCCATACGTTACTCCGTCTTGCGATGCGCCATCGTCGCCGTGGCCTGGGCCGAGGCGAGCAGGAGGATGTCCTGCACGTTGACGTGCAGAGGTCGGGTGACGGCCCAGAGGATGGCATCGGCCACGTCCTCCGGCGTCAGGGGTTGCAGCCCCTGGTAGACCTTCCTGGCGCGCTCGGCGTCGCCGTGGAAGCGCACCATGCTGAATTCCGTCTCGACCATGCCCGGCTCGATGGTGGTGACGCGTATGCCGCTGCCCAGCAGGTCGATCTTCAGTGCGCGGCCGAGCATGTCGACGGCCGACTTGGTGGCGCAGTAGACCGTGCCGCCCCCGTAGGGGTCGCGGCCGGCCACCGAGCCCAGATTGACCACGTGGCCCCGGTTGCGCTCGACCATGCCGGGCAGAAGGGCGCGCGTGACGTAGAGTAGCCCCTTGATGTTCGTGTCGACCATCTCGTCCCAGTCGGTGACGTCTCCCGCGTGAAGCGGATTGAGCCCCCGGGAGAGGCCGGCATTGTTGATCAGGATATCGACGTCCTGCCACCCAGCAGGCAGGTTCCCCAACGCGTCAGCCACCGCCGCCTGATCCCGCACGTCCAGCGGAACGCACAGGCTCTCGACGCCGTACGACGCCTTGAGCCCGGCGGCCAGTTCCTCGAGGCGCTCGATCCGGCGCGCGGAGAGGATGATGCGCGCGCCGGCTTCGGCCAAGGCCGTGGCCGTGGCGCGCCCGATGCCGGAGCTGGCGCCCGTGACCACCGCGATGCGGTCCGTGAGCGATATCGATCGTGACATGGATGACACTCCTCTGTGTTCGATGTGTGCTGGCGCAGCTGCGTCAGGCTAGCGAAGCTGCGTCAGGCTAGCGTAGCTGCCTCAGTATACCGTCCAGTCGTGGTAAGTCCAGCGCCAGAAGGCGCGCAAGCTCGCGGCCCGCTCCGACGAGGTACTGCTCCTGTTCGTAGAGGGAGGGCCGCGCGGCCGCGGCCGTGCGCAGGGCTGCGACCAGAATCTGGTCCACCGCCACGGCCGGGGTTGCCAGCACGATCCGCAGCCAGTCGTGGCGCTCGGAGAAGAGCCGCAGCTCCGCGTTGTTGCAGACGTAGGTCATGTCGAGGGTGCGCGGCGGCTGCGGCGGGAGCCGGTGACAGACCGCGTTTCCGTCACCGTAGCCGACCGTGAGCACCTCGATGACGACGGGAACCTGGCGCCGCTGGCGTTGATCTTCGATCATCACGGGGTTGTTGACCCCCGCGGCGACGAGCTGGCGCACGAAGGCGTCGTCTTCGATCGTGACGTTGCAGATCAGGCCGAAGACGTTGCCCTGCGCGCCGACCGTCTTAATGAGCGCACCGAGCCGCGGGGTGAGCGCGTCCTGGTCCGCGATCAACTGCTGCGTGCCGACCGTGAAGTCGGCCGTGCTGCTGCGCAGCACCCGGCCCACCTCGATCGCGTTGCCGTTCTCTTCCACATCAACTCCTTCTCGGATGCCGGGTCAGTTGCTTGGTCCATGCCTTGGTGGACAGCTGCGGCGTCATGCCGTGGCGCCACATGACCTGGCTGACCAGTTCGTCCAGCGCGGCGCGTTCCTCTTCGGTCACCAGGGCCAGCTCGTGGGCGCGCGCCAGCACGTAGGGGAACGGCCCGGGCTCGCAGTTCGCGGCGATGACGCTCTGCGCGATGTCGATCAGGTCGGGACGGCCGGCCACCCAGCCCGGCATCTCGAGGCGAGCCAGCTCGGCCTCCTCGTTGCGCCCCGGCCGCGCCATGTTGGCGTAGCAGAACGCGATGCGATCGCCGGACACGCCGTCCGTGGCGGAACGCGCCTCGTAGCGCTCGTTGGCGCGCGAATTGGGCTCGAAGAGCCCCGTGCGCTCGCCTGGCAGCAGCGATTCGAACAGCTGCCCATCGGTGAGGCCGACGAACGGTCCGAACCGCAGCCTGTCGCGGGTGATCTCCTCCAGCGGCATGTTGATCAGCTCCAGGATGCGGAGGACGTACGCGCTGCGGGGCCGGTCGATATAGCCGATCGGGATGGCCTGCACTGCGCGCAGCCGGCGCATCTGCGAGATGAAGAAATCGATCTCCTCCCGCGCGACCTCTTCGTTGTCCGTGCCCGAGCGAATCCACGGCAGCAGCGGGCCGTCGATCAACACCACGATCGGCGTGCTGAGATCGCCGCCCAGCGCCTCGCGTTCTGCCACGGCCAGGTCGGCCAGTGCAGCCAGCTCGAGCCGGTTGCGCTGCGCACCGATGTACTCCTCCGTGCGCAGCTGGCCGTCCGCGTCGTACAGGTCTTCGTCCCGGTAGTAGAGGGTTGGCTGGTTGAGACACGCCGGCGCCTGGCCGCTGCCCTCGCGGAAGACGATCGCGCCGATGTTCAGCAGGTAGTAGAGCGTGACTGCGCTGCGATCCGGGAAGATCTGGCTGCCGTCCGCGGCGATCAGCACGGCGCGGGGCACGGCGCGTTCGATGCGCCGGCGCTCGTCCAGCCTGGCGCCGAGCGGCACCGCGCCGCGGCGCCACTCATCGATCTGGCGTGCCTTTTCTATCTTCTGCAGGAGTTCTGCCGTGACCTGGGGTTGGCTGGCCAGGACCCTGCCGGCTTCCGCCGCGCGGCTTGCCAACTCCGCGCGCCGCACGGTCATGGCCTGGCCCATCTGATCCACATCGCGGGTCAGCCGGTTTAGCTCGAGGGTCAAATTGCCTCCGTGGGCCGAACAGATTTTCGTGTTCATTATAGCAGCACGTTCTTCCCGGTGCAAGCGATTGACAAATCGCGCGCGCTGACTTAGAATTGCTATATAGGTTTCTTGCCTGTTACAAGGAGCATGCTCATGGCCGAACCTCTCCGTTCCACTCTCGGGCAATTCAGCAGCTCGGGCGGGCGGTGGCAGCCCCGCGCACAGAACGTACGCGCTGTCGAGCCGGCGCCGGACCATCCGCGGGCGGACCGAGGCAATCTGTACATTCTCATCGAGGTGACGGGTGCGGGCGGAGGTCACGCCGCGCTCTATCGCCAGATGCTCAACGCCGCGCAGACTGCGTTCTATGAAGTCGGCGCCACGGTCGAGGTGGCGCTGCGGCAGGCGGTGCGTGAGGTGCAGTCGGTTCTGAAGAACGCAAATGCGGCGCTGCCGGAAGCGCGCTGGCGCGCGGGCATGACGCTCGTCGTTCGCTATGGCACGCAACTCGTCATTGCCCAGGCCGGTCCCTCGCTGTTACTGGTGAGCCATCCCAAGACGGTCGACGTGTTTCCGGAGCGACCGGGGGATGCCGGCCCTGCGCTGGGCGGCCCTGATCGCCCCGAGGTCGTCATCTACGACGCCACGCTGGAAGCCGGCAGCATGCTGCTGCTGGCGCAGAGCGATTGGATGGAGCAAGTCAAGCTGGAGGCGCTGGCCGTTGCGGCTGCTGCGCCGACCGTCACGCTGGCCACCGAGTATCTCGGGCAACTGGCCGGACAGGCCGATCTCAGTGCCCTGATCGCGGCATTCGATTACGGCATCCCGGCAGTCCAGGAGGGGAGCCAGTCCGTTCGTCCGCAGGTTTCGGGCGGCATCACCGGCGCCCAGCCCGTCGAGCCGCAGCACCCGGCCGAAGAGACCGGCAAGGCCCAGGGTCGCGGTTGGCTGGGCGGGCTGTTCGGCAGAGGCCGCACCCCGGAAGCGGTCCAAGCGGACGAGGAAGAGGCGGTCGAGCCGGAGCGCGACGTCGTGGAGGCGTTTGAGGCCGTCGAGCCGGTCATTGCGCCCCTCCCGATCGAGACGCCGGTTGTTCCCGTCTATACGCCGCCTGCCGTGGTCCATGTACCGGAGCCCGAGCCTTCCGCAGAGGAGCGGGTTGCTGCGGCTGAAGCAGAGGCACGCCAACGAGCCGAGTGGGAACGGCGGGCTGCTGTGCGGCCCGCAGCCACGCCGCTGCCTCCCGTCCTGCAGGAGGAGCCTGAACTGGAGGTCCCGCCACCGCCCCCGGTCCGGCAGCGAAGCGCCTGGCCCTTCGTGCTGGCGGCAGTCATCATTCCGCTGCTGATCGTTGCCGTCGTGGTGGGGATGCTCTTCGTGCGCGCACGCACCGCCGAGACGCTGTTCACGCAGAAGATCGAAGGCGCGCGCAACATCCTCGTGCAGGCCGAGACGGCCGCCGACGATGCCACCGCTGCGCAGCGGCTGGCGGGGGCCAAGGAGTTCCTCGACCAGGCCAAGGGCTTGCGGGCGGATGATCCCCAACTGGCAGAGCTGCTCACAAGGTACGATGAGCTGGTCATGCGCGTCGAGAAGGTGACGCCGCTCTATGGCATCGTGCCGCTGTGGCCGTTTCAGCCGGAGACCGGCCATTCGCTGCAACGCGTGGTGGTGAGCGGCGAGTCCGTGTTCGTGCTGGACAAGGCGCGCGGGGAAGCCTACCGGTTTGTCCGCTCGGCGCTGGGTGATAGCGTCACGCCGGCTGAGAAGCCCGTGGTGCGCAAGGGCGATCCAGCGGGCGACAAGTTCGTGGGCGACCTCATGGACATGACGTGGGTCGATGCGGCCACTGCAAACCAACGCAGCCTGCTGCACGTGCTCGATGCCACAAACGTGTTGATGGGCTACGACGAGGTGTACGGTCCGAAGGTGCTCTCCATCAACCGGGACAAGTGGACGACGCCGGTGCTGATGGCGGGCTACAACGGCAACCTGTACGTGGCCGATTCAGGCGCCAACCAGATCTGGCGCCACACGCCGACGGCGAACGGCTATGACAGCGATGTGACCGCCTGGTTCGAAGACAGCAAGAAGCCGGATATGGCCAACGTGGTGAGCATGGCGATCGACGGCCACATCTGGCTGCTCTACTCCGACGGCCGCGTGCTGAAGTTCCTGAGCGGCGAGCAGAGTGCGTTCGTCTGGGATGGCCTTCCCACGCCGCTCAGCGGGCCGGTGACCATCGCGGTGTCGCAGGAGGGCGACCGCCTCTACATCGCCGATCCCGGCAACGCGCGCATCGTCGAGGGCAGCAAGGACGGCAAATTCCTCCGCCAGTTCAAGGCGCGCGAGGGCGACCTGCTGCGAAACGTCCGGCACATGTATCTCGACGAGGCCAAGGGGATGTTCTATCTCGTCACGGACGATCAGCTGTACAAGGCAAGCGTGCCTCAGCCCGGCCAGCAATAGCGCCGGAGACGGGCAGCGAACGGGCTTGGCCGACTGCCTGTCAAACCAAGGGAACCAGGTGCGGTCCAGCGCCGTCTCACACGAGGCGGCGCTTTTTTGCCATTGCGTCTTTGGACTCGCGCGGCCACAAGGGTATAATGATTCGCTATGTCCGATCGATCTAACCCACCGGAACGGCGTTCGCTGTGGTCCGGCCTGCTCTTGGGCGGGCTGTTGACGGTGTTCGTCGCCACCTTCGCCTACGTTGCCTACCTGTTCCTTTCCTGGGGGCAGGCCGCGGCGCAACAAGTGCCCGAGATGCCGCCCCTCGCGCTGCCCCGGATCGTGCGTCCGGCGACGGAGGCCGAGGCGCAGGCCGCTTCGGCGGAGACCTCGTTCTTCAGGCCTGTCCGGCTCGCAGAACAGGAAGAGGCACCCGTCACGATGTCCCGCACGACCATCCTGCTCCTGGGCGTCGATGCGCGGCCGGGGCAGACCACGATTCGCACCGATACCATCATGTTGCTCACGGTGAACCCGGAGACGGGTGCGGCAGGCATGATGTCGATCCCGCGGGACCTGAAGGTGCGCCCGACCGCGCTCAATCGGGAGATGAAGATTACCTCCGTGTATGGGGCCGGCGAAGCAGTCGGTTATGCCGGCGGAGGCCCTGCCCTCCTGTTCGAGACGGTCCACGATCTGCTGGGCTACCAACCCGACTACTACGTCAAGGTCAACTTCGACGGGTTCAAGGAGATCATCGACCTCATCGGCGGCGTCGAGATCGACGTCCCTTACGAGATCTACGACGACAAGTATCCCGACGAGAACTTCGGCTATCTGCCGCCCGTGCATTTCCTGCCGGGCAAGCAACAGATGGACGGCGAGACTGCGCTGAAGTATGCCCGCACCCGCCATGCGGATAACGATTACGCGCGCGCGGGCCGCCAGCAGCAGGTCATTCTGGCGATCAAGGACAAGTTGCTCGAAGACGGCCAGATGGCGGCGCTGCTGCCCAGGCTGCCCGGCCTGGCAGTGGCCATGGCGAACTCGGTTCAGACGGACATGCCGATCGACAAGGCGATCGCGTTGGCGCGCTCCTTCACCAACATGGAATTGAGCAACGTGGCGCGGGTTGTGATCGATCAGAAGATGGGCCAGGTTGACCCGGAATACCCTGAGCTGGGTTATGTGCTGATTCCTGACCTGATCAAGGTGCGGGCAGCCGCGGACACGATCTTCGCAGATGTCGCTCCGGGCCTCTCGCCGGAGGAGACCGAGCGGCAGGCGATTCAGGCCGAGGCCGCGAAGGTCATCGTGTTGAATGGCACGCAGGAAAAGGGCCTGGCATCGAAGGTGCAGGCCAAGCTGTTGGGCTATGGATTCCTCGTGACCATCATCGGCAATGCCGAGCGGACCGACTATGCTGAGACGGAGCTGATGATTCATGGCGCAGCGAAGCCGGCCACCGTGGAGGCCTTGCGGAAGCTGTACGCCATCGCGGAGGAGCGCATCACGACGCAGCCGGCCGCCGGTGATCGCGACCTGACCCTGATCGTCGGGGATGACGACCTCCAGGAGCCGGCGGCCGACCCCTGAGCGGACCCATATGACAGCCGTCATGGCGGTTGGGGCCCTCGTGTGGTAACACGAGGGTACTTTCTTAATTGGGGTGGTGTCATGCAACTTCGTGACGTCTTGGCGACTCTCGGGGCGCGCAGCATCTCGCCTGAGATCGATGACCTGCTCGACGTACGGGCAGGTTTTGCGGCCGATCTGATGAGCGACGCGCTGCGCTACGATCTCTCGCAGGCGCTGCTGGTCTCAGGACTGGCGAACCCGCAGGTCGTGCGCACCGCGGAGATGGCTGACGTATCGGCAATCCTGATGGTGCGCGGCAAGATGCCACCCCCCGAGACGTTGTCACTGGCCGAGGAAATCGGGATCCCGTTCCTGGTCACCGACCTCACGATGTTCGAGTCATGTGGCCGGCTCTATTCGGCCGGCTTGCCGGCCTGCAAACGCTTCAGCTGCGACTGATGCCCTCTCATCAGGTCTTCAAGGCCCAGGAACTCGTCTACGAGCTGAAAATCGGCGATATCATGACGCGGCGCCTGATCTCGGTCACGCCCGAGGCGACGATGCGCGAGGTGAAGCAGGTGCTGCGGGACCAGCGCATCTCCGGGCTGCTGGTCATGCGGGGCGAGCAACTTGTGGGCATCGTGAGCATCGAAGATCTGATCCGCAGCCTCGAAAATGATGACCTGGACGCGCCGGCCAGCCGCTACATGTCGACCATGATCCACACGATCGGCGAGCAGGAGTCGGCAGTGCGCGCGGTGAAGGCGTTCGCGCAGGCTGCCGTGGGCCGGCTGCCGGTCATGGACGAGGGCGGGCGGCTGGTCGGGATCCTGACGCCGGGCGACATCACCCGCGGCGTGCTGAAGGCGCTGGAACGCGCCTACTACGAGGAAGAGATCCGCAGGTATCGCGTGCGCCACGTCTTCGAGGACATCAGCTCGGACCGCACGAGCCTGATCCTGCGTTATGATGTTGCCGTACGTGATTTCAATCGTGCAGGGCGAGCCTCAAGCCAGCTGAAACAGACGCTGGTGCGGCTGGGGGTCGATCCGCGCGCGGTGCGCCGGGTGGCCGTCGTCTCCTACGAGGCCGAGATGAACATCGTGATCCACAGTTCTTCCGGCGGCTACCTCGTGGCGGAGATCACCCCGGAGCTCATCGCCATCCTGGCCCACGATTCGGGGCCGGGCATCGACGACGTGCGGGCCGCGATGGAACCCGGCTGGAGCACGGCGCCCGATTGGATCCGCGAGATGGGATTCGGGGCCGGGATGGGGCTGGTCAACATCAAGGCGACAGCCGACGAGATGTACCTGGATTCGTGGCCGCGCCAGGGCACCAAGCTCGAGGCCGTGATCTATCTGAAACCAAAGGAAGGGACGACCGTCGATGATCCTGAAGGCAATCATTGAGGCGCTTGAGCTGCGGGTCGTGGCCGGCGCCAAGCATACCGACGTCGAGGTGACCGGTGGCTACACCGCAGATCTCCTGAGCTGCGCCATGGCCGGCGCGGCTGCGGGCAATCTGTGGATCACGTTACAGAGCCACCTGAACGTTGTGGCCGTCGCGAGCCTGAACGAGCTGGCCGGCGTGATCGTCACCGAGGGGAGGCCGATTGCGGCCGAGACAGCCGATAAGGCGGAGGAGGAGGGCGTCGTCCTGCTGCAGACACGCCTGACGTCCTACGAGGTCGCCGGCCGGCTGTGGGCGTTGGGCGTGCAATGACCGCGGCGGAGAAGGCGTACTCCCGCCTGCGGGCGGGGGCCGGTGGTTGCGTGAACGGCCGCAGCGATTCAGTCGCGGCCAGCCGGCACGGCGTGCCGCGCGGCTGAGGACTTTTGGGCCATGCCCAGCATCTATGCCGACCTCCACCTGCACACAGTGCTCTCTGCCTGTGCTGAGGTGGAGATGCTGCCGCCGCTCATCGTGCAGCGGGCCCAGCAACTGGGGCTGGGCCTGATCGCCGTCACCGACCATAACTGCGCTGCCAACTGCGCGGCCGTTTCCCAGGCGGCCGAAGGCACGGAGCTGCGGGTTCTGCCCGGCATGGAGCTGCAGACCGCAGAGGAAGTGCACATGCTCTGCCTGTTCGAGTGTCTCGAACAGGCCTTGACGTGGCAGGGGATCGTGTTCGATCATCTGCCTTATCTGCCCAACCGGGAAGACGTTTTCGGCGGACAATACGTTGTTGACCGCAACGGCGACTACGTGCGCACCGAGGAACGACGGCTGGCGCTATCCTGCGATCTCGCGCTGGACCAGGCCGTGCGCCGCGTGCTGGCCCTGGGCGGCCTCCCCATTCCTTCACATATCGACCGACAGGTCAACAGCCTCCTGGCCAACCTCGGCTTCGTGCCCGTTGATCTGGCGGCGCCGGCCCTGGAAGTCAACGGGCGGACCGATCCAGACGAATTGATCGCGCGGCAGCCAGACGTGGCGCGCTATCCACTGGTGCGAAACGGGGACGCACACCGCTTAGGCGAGATGCGCCGGGGCATCGTTTTCGAGGCCGCGGAGGCATCGTTCGACGCACTCGCCCACGCACTTCGTCATCGCCGACACCGTATCGTCACCGGCTGATCAGTGCGCTCATGCGGCCATGGCGCGCCCCTGACCGGCGCCCAGCGACGGTATGACATGCGTCATGTTAGCTATCAGCGCGTTGTGTTATACTGCACAATTGGTTACGTGTGATATTTCACGAATGGGACATGCCATCAATGATCGAAGAACTCACTACACTCGACCTCGCGCCACTGGACAAGGTTCTCGAGGAGTATGCTGACCAGAAGGGCGCGGTGATCCCGATCCTGCAGCACGCTCAGGAGATCTATGGCTACTTGCCGAGGGAGGTTCTGGAGGAAATCTCAGCCCGAACCGGCTTCCCCATGAGCCGCCTGATCGGCGTAGCCACCTTCTACGCTCAGTTCCGCCTGAACCGGCGGGGCAAGCACCTGATTCGCATCTGCGACGGCACGGCGTGCCACGTGCGCGGGGCCTCCAAGTGCATCGAAACGGTTGAGAAGCAGCTGGGCGTTCCCGCGGGTGGGACGTCTGAGGATTACGAGTACACGATGGAGATCGTGTATTGCCTCGGTTCCTGCGGCCTTGCGCCGGTCGCTGTTGTCGATGAGAAGGTGCTCGGCCGGCTGACGCCCAGCAGCCTGGTGCAGCAGCTCGAGCATCTCGGGTCGTAGGGACGCTGCAGGCGACGTCTCTGCAGGGTGATGAATCATGCTGGAACTGGCCCTGCACGTGCTGGACATCCTGCAGAACTCGGTTGAGGCGGGGGCTTCCCGCGTGCAGTTGAGCATCCGGGAGGATCGGCAGGCGGACCGGCTGACGATCACCGCAGCCGACAACGGCCGGGGGATGGATGCCCAGGCGGCCCGGCGGGTGCTGAATCCGTTCTACACCACGCGCACAACGCGCCACGTCGGATTGGGTTTGCCCCTGTTGGCCGCGGCTGCCGATGCTGCAGGGGGCGGCCTGACGCTCGAGTCCGTGCCGGGCCAGGGTACGACCGTCCAGGTCACCTTTCGGTGGAGCCACCCGGACCGGCAGCCTCTGGGCGACATGGCCGGCACATTGCTCGCCTTTCTGATGAGCGAGCGGGCCCCTGACCTGGCGTATGAACACCGGACGGCTGCCGGCACATTTGCGTTCGACACCGCGGCCATCCGCGCGGAGTTGGGTGAAGTGCCTTTGAACCAACCACTCGTGGCGGCGTGGTTGGCGGACTTCCTTTCCGAAGGCGAAGCGGAAATCTCACTGAGGTAGGTGTATGCCAAAGCTCAAGTCCCTGGATGACCTGAAGCGTGTCCGTGACGAAGCGCAGCAGGCCCTGAAGACCCGACTGGACACCGGTACGACCATCGTTGTTGGCATGGGAACGT